>NZ_VIGC02000028.1 GCF_006569185.2 Litorilinea aerophila
GTAAATCCCGGCAGAAATTCGCCGATGGTTTCCACCAGGGGGAGCGCGCCCAGAGGGCACCCGGAATTTCGGCCGTGGTATTTACGCCAGACTGTAACTGTACTCGTGCCTGGGGCGGCGGTGATGGGGACAGCAACACCTGCCAGGCAGGAACTGATCCGTTTGAGTGGTATCTACTGTGCCAGGGATCCTGGATCTGGGAGCGATCGGTCGATACAAGTTTGTCGATGCGTATCGACAAACTGCGTTGACATGATAACAGAAACCGAGAGCCCTTGTCAATCCGCCCAAAATGCCAAAATGTTGACTTCACTGCAGAAGCCACGGATTTTACAGATGGGCCGATTCTGTGTAGCCCGCCCTTCCCCCTTCCTCCGCCGGAGGAAGGGGGAAGAGATCGGAAGGGCTCAATAGCTCAATTCAGTTCGTTCTTCGATCTTCGCCTCGTCCAGCTCCATGCCGATGCCGGGGCCGGTGGGCAGGGTCACGTGGCCGTTCACCGGCTTGATGGGGTTCTTCAGGAAAAACTGGTGGATCTCGTTCCACTTCACCAGGTATTCCAGCAGGGGGCAGGTGGTCTGGGGCCAGGCGGCGATGAGGTGGACGGTGGCCGGCACCGAGTGGCCGTGGGGGATCACCGGCAGGTCATAGGCCGAGGCCAGGGCGGTGATCTTCATGGTTTCGGAGATGCCGCCCGCCCAGTAGATGTCCGGCTGTAGCACGTCGCAGGCGCCCGCGTCCATGAGCGCCTTCAGCCCCCAGCGGGTGTACTCGTGTTCGCCGCCGGAGATGGGGATGCGCACGTTGCGGCGGATCTCGGCGTACTGGGCGATCTTGTCTGGCAGGACCGGCTCCTCGATCCAGCGGGGGTGGTATTCCTCCAGGCGGGCCGCCATCTGGATGGTGTAGGGCACGTCCCAGCTCATCCAGCAGTCCAGCATGATGTCCACGTCCGGGCCGACCGCTTCCCGCAGGGTCCGCACCAGCCGCAAGTTGCGCTGGATGCCGGCCACGCCGTCGGTGGGGCCATCCCGGAAGAACCACTTGGTCGCGGTGTAGCCCTGGCGGACCACTTCCTGGGCCCGTTCGTGGACCAGCTCCGGATCCAGGGAGTAGCCCAACATGCTGGCGTAGGCGGGGATGCGCTCCCGGGTGGGGCCTCCCAGCAGGGTGTAGACGGGCGCGTTGGCCCATTTCCCCTTCAGGTCCCACAGCGCGCAGTCCACCACGCTCATGGCCATCATGGCGACGCCCTTGCGGCCGTGGACCATGAAGCGGTACATGCGGTCCCAGATGCGTTCGATGGCCAGGGGATCGTGGCCCAGGAGCAGGGGCTTGAGCTGGGTGCCGATGATGTAGGCCTGGTCGGCCGGCATGGGGCCGCCGATGCCGGTCAGCCCCTCGTCGGTCTCGATCTCCAGGAAGTGGGCGGTGATGCGATATTGGCCCTCGCCGGCCGGCTCCAGCCAGTTGGGGCCTTCCTGCTTGTGCTCCGGGTAGATGTCGATGGGGCGGATCAGGCGCTCCTCCCAGAATTCGCCCTCATGTTCCAAAATGCCGCTCAGCCGGAAGAGACGTACAGCGGTGATCTTCATGGCTTCCTCCTTGGTGAATGGTCTGGTGGATGGGCCACTCCCCACCAGGACGCACCGGTCTGGCTCCCGGAGGAGCCGGTGTGGACCGCGGGCATTGGGGAGCGCGTCCTGGCCGGTTGTGGGCAGGTGGGTGATTCACGGGTCGATCATACCCGTTCTTGGGACAATCATCAATGCCTCGACGGCAGAAACCACAAATTCCACAGATGAGCACGGATGCAGCCCTTCCCGATGGTGGCCCATGTGCGGAGTGCGCCTCCTCCGATGCGTTGTAATCCGTGGAATCGGTGGCTGAAAACGAATCATGATGGGCGTGAGCCGGGTAGGGCTCACAGCCCGGCCAGCAGATCTCGTTCCACCCGGCCGTCGGGCGCGGGGAAGGCCCGGGTGTAGGTATCTGTGGCCAAAAAGCGGCGTCGGAGGAAGGGCGGCAACACCCGGATGAAGGTGGGGCCGCCGCTGTACTGGCTGGCGTGGGCCTGGCTGGCAGCCAGCTTCTGGGCCAGATAAGGGCCCACGTCGATGCGGGCGTGGACGGGCGTGTGCCAGCGGCTGATCTCCACCAGGTTGATGTCCCGGTTACGGCCCACGGCCGTCGGGTCCTGGCCCATGAAGGGCATGATGCGCACCATGAGTTTCAGCATCCGCTTGTCAAAGGCGGTGTAGTAGAGCTTCTGGGGGCCGGGCCACTCGCTTCCGTTGACCCCGGGCATGGGCCGGCTGCGGGTCACGTAAAAAGCCGCGGTGGCCGCCTGGCAAACCCGCACATGGTCGGGATGGCCATAGCCGCCGAAGGGGTCGTGGGTGATGATTACCTGGGGCTGGAGCCGCCGGTAGTAGTCGGCCAGCTCGGCCACCAGCTTCTCCACCGGCTGCTGAATCAGGGCGTCCGGGTGCTGGTTGTCCGGCGAGTTGCGCATCCCGCTGTCCCGGTAGGGGAGGGACCAGATGCTGGTCAGCCCCAGGGCCACGGCCGCGTTGGCCAGCTCGGCGGAACGGACCTGGGCCAGGGTCTCGTGATCCCGCAGGCGGTGGCCCTCTTCCATGGAGCCGGCGATGCCATCGGTGGCAATGATCACGTGGACGGCCGCCCCCTGGGCCGCATAGCGGGCCAGGGTCCCGCCCGGGCCAAAACTTTCGTCGTCTGGATGGGCGAAGATGCCCAACAGCACAGGTCGCTTGTTCATCGACGTTCGTCCTCTCGACTCATGAATCACTCTTGATGGCTCACGGCAGAACTTCCAGGCTTCCCAGGAGGACATGGTCCCCGCCCCCGGCGTCCCCCTGGAGCCTCAGCCGTTCTCCTGACTGGGGCGAATACAGGCCCACCCGCAGCAGGTAACTCCCCGGGGAGATGTCGCCCTCCAGGTGGAGGGTCAGGCGATGGGCGATGATGTCCCCCGGTTCCAGGCCCCGCAGCGCGGTACGCCAGCCGTCAAACTGGGCCACGATCTGGGCCGGGTCGGTGCCGGTGAGGTGGACAAAGCTGGAGAGAGGGACGCCCCGGGTGGGCGCGGGCATGGGCATGGGGCGGCTGCCCACCTGCCACACCAGGGTCATGGCCACGTCCTCGCCGGGCCGCGCCGACGGAGTCTCTAGCTGGTAGCCCAACAGGGTGAAGACATCGCTGAAGTTGGCGTTCACCGGCTGGAAACCCGGCCCGGCGGGTGGCCGGAAGCCCTCGCCCAGGGGGTAGATGGTGGCCTCGTCCGACCGGCGCCACTTGACCTGCACCCGCCGCCCTGGCTGCAGGCCCAGCGCGGTGGGTGAAAGGTCCGAGGCTGCTTCGCCGGTGAGCACCACCCGATCCACAGGCGTCTCCGGCGGGTAGCTCACCTGGTAGAGGTAGATGGAGTAGCCGGCCCGGGCCACCGGCGTCAGCTTTCGGAAGTAGGCGTAGAGGTCCACTGTACCCGGCAGGGTCAGGCCCAGGCGCAGGCTGGTGGCGCTGATGGCATACCAGCCCGGCGCGGGGGTGTATGGATTGTAGGCCTTGAGTTCCTCGCCCTGGACAAAGCGCAGGTAGCCCGGCAGGGGCCGGTACTGCACACCGTAGGCTTCGGGCACTGCCTTGCCGAAGTAGGCTAAGTTGACCGTCTCAATGCCCAGCTCGTCCATCACCTGGCGCAGGGCCGGCAGATCCTGCCCCCAGTCCAGGTTGGAGTCCACCAGGATGCGGCTCCAGTTTTGCCAGCCGCCGGCCAGCTCATTGAAGTAGGCTTCCTGGTGGGGGTAGATGCGCGCCTGTCCCAGCACCACCCAGAGAAGCATCAGGCCGCCCAGGTAGGGCATCCAGGGGCGCAGCCGCGGGTGGAGCCGGGGCAACTGGACGCTGTAGCCGGCCAGGAGCATCAGGTAGGGGATGGCCGGCAGGATGTGGCGGTAGCCGATGGTCAGCACTCCGGTCATGCCCAGGGCCATGAACGCGCCCGGCAGCAGCCAGAGGATCCCCTGCCGGCGCCAGCGGGGTCGCCTGGCCAGGCAGTAGATCCCGACGGCCGCGGTCAGCAGCAGGGGCAGGGGCGTTTTCACGGCCAGGGCCACCGGGAAATAGGCCACCCAGCCCTGGGTGGAAGTCTGGCCCAGGAGAAAGCGATAGTGGATCTCGCCGGGGTCGACGATGCCCCGATAGGTATCCCAGAGCTGCTGCCAGTAGAAGGCCGCCGGCACCGGGATGGAGCCGGTCAACCCGGGGATGGGGCCGAAGTCAAAGCGGTAGAGGGCCCACAGCACCCCCCACGCCACCAGGCCCATGGCAGCCAGGGACCCCAGCCGGGAAGCGGGCGCATCCTGCCGGTCACGGGGCGGGTAGAGCAGGATCGCCACCAGGGCCACCGGCCAGAAGAGCAGGCTGTTGTACTTGGCGCCCATGGCCAGCCCGGCCCAGAGGCCGGTGGCCAGCAGATCCCGGCGGCGTCGCCGTTCCAGCCAGGCCCACAGCCGCCAGCCGGCCAGGAACAGGAATACGGTGATCCCCAGGTCGGTGGTCACCAGCCGGCTGTTGGCCACCAGGTTGGGGTCGAAAGTGGCCAATGCCAGTGCCAGCCAGCCACCCCATTCGCCGGTCAGCTCCCGGGCCCACAGGAAGAGGGCCACCACCAGCAGGAGCCCCACCGCCACCACGGGCACGCGCGCCGCCACCAGCAGGCCCTGGGGATCGGCGTTGACCTCCCACAGGAAGCGGTCCGAGAAGATGAAAAAGTCCCCCGCCTGCCACGAAGGATCTTCCAGGGGCAGCACCACATCTCTCCGGGGCAGCAAGGCCAGCCCGGCCAGGGCGCCCATCAGGAGAGGATGGTCTGTGGCCAGGCGGAAATCCCCGGTGCGCAAATATGCGTATCCGGTGGAGAGATGGTATTGTTCATCGAATGCAGCCGACTTCTGGGGCGAGGCCAGCAGCGCCTGCCCGGCAAAGAGCAGGAGCGCCAGGCCCAAGAGGGCCAGCTCCCACCCGCGGAGTCGGCCTGGGCCGCCATGGGGTGCATCCGGGTTGTGCATGGATCTCCCTGCTCTGTGCGCTGTCTGTGTCTTCATCCTGGTACAGTCTGGCGTAAATACCACGGCAGAAATTCGGCGGCATTCCCTCTGGTGGAAACCATCGGCGAATTTCTGCCGGGATTTACTGGGCGTCCGCAGGACATCGCGCAAGAAGCGGACGCGCGCCCGGCATGGCCCCCCGACCTGGGCTATGATGGACCCAGGCGGAGCGGGATGCCTCCAAACCCATCTATTTTGGCACGAATGGGGAACAAAACCCAAACCAGTGCGTAATGATTATGATTGTTACATCCAACCGTGGGGGGAATCGCTAGCCATGCGCATTGCACTCTTTTCCGATGTCTATAAGCCGGTGACCAATGGCGTGGTGCACCATGTGGCCATGCTCAAACATTACCTGGAAACCTGGGGCGAGCAGGTCTGGCTCTTCGTGCCGGGCAGCAGCCAGCAGCCCGACGACGAGCCCAACGTGATCCGCATCCCCGGCATCCCCATTGCGGACACGGGCTATCACCTGAGCATCGCCGTGGATCACCGCAGCCGGGAACTGTTGCAGCAGATGGACGTGATCCATGTCCATCATCCCTTCGTGAGCGGCAGTTTTGGCCTTTTCTTTTCCAACCGCTACAACATTCCTCTGGTCTTCACCAACCACACCCGCTACGATCTGTACGTGAAGCAATACCTTCCCCTGTTGCCCTCAGCCCTGTCGGAGACGGCCCTCCAGGCCTATTTTCAGATCTTCAGCCAGCGCTGCGCGGCCCTGATTGCACCCAGCGAAAGCATGGCAGAGGTGATGCGGGGGTGGGGCGTGGAAGGGCGCATTGTGGTCATCCCCAATGGCATCGACCTGGACCGCTTCGAGAACCCCACCTGCCAGGTGAACCGCAGCCAGCTGGGCATCCCCGAGGACGCGGTGGTGGCCATCTACGTGGGCCGGATGAGTGGCGAGAAAAGCGTGGATCGCCTTCTGCGCCTCTACCGCTACCTGGTTCAGGAAGAACAGGAGAGCCACCTGTTGCTGGTGGGCAGTGGTCCAGAGCTGGACGACTACCGGGCCCTGGCCCAGAAGCTGGGCATCACCGACCGGGTTACCTTTACCGGGGCCGTGCCCTACGACGAGATCCCGTGCTACCTGAAGCTGAGTGATTTCTTCGTCTCGGCCAGTGTCACCGAGGTGCACCCCCTGTCGTTCATCGAGGCCGCGGCCTGCCGCCTGCCGGCCCTGGGGATCCGCTCGCCGGGCGTCAACGACCTGATCCGCAACGGTGAGACAGGCTTCATCGCCGAGGACAACGACTTGAGCTTTGGCCTGCGCTTCTTGACCCTGGTGCGGGATGGAGATCTGCGCCGGCGCATGGGGGAGGCCGCCTATGCCTTCAGCCGGGGACTCTCTGCCCACAACAACGCCCGCCGTGTATTACAGCTTTATCAGGAGCTCCAATAGTACATTCGTATACTGATTGGCGGCGAATAAGGGTTTACAATGCTTTACAATAATGTTCTGTCAAGTTTTGACGTGGCTTGTTTGAGCTAGATAGGAGCAGGAGAAGTTTGTCTATGCGACTTGGCCCTGTGTTTCGGGTGATCGGGGCCCTGATCTATGGGTTCATCGGCTATTATCTGGGGATCGCCCTGGCAGGGACCACCCAACTCACCACCCAGTCGGCGCCCATCATCTGGGGGGCGATGCTGGCGGGGGCCGTCTTGGGTTACTTACTGTCCCCCTGGATCGTGATCGCACCAGCCCGGGCGGCGCGCAATAGCCTGCGCAGTGTGCCGCTGGTGGACCTGGTGGCCGGCACCATCGGCCTGGCCGTCGGCCTCTTCATCGCCGCGCTGCTGGCCTATCCCCTCTCCCGGCTGCCACCGCCCTTTGGCCCCATCATGCCCCTGATCGCGGTGGTCATTTTCGGCTACCTGGGGGCAGCGGTCATGGTGTTGCGCAAGGACGACCTGATGGCCCTCTTCCGGGGGACTCGGGGACTCCCCCTGGTGGATAGTCAGGAGGCCGCGCCCCTCCTCTTGTTGGACACCAGCGTGATCATCGATGGCCGCATCGCCGACGTGGCCAAAACCGGCTTCATCCTGGGCAAGATGGCGGTGCCCCGCTTCGTGTTGAACGAGCTGCAATACATCGCCGATTCGTCGGACGCACTGCGGCGCAACCGGGGACGTCGGGGCCTGGAGATGTTGGACCGGCTGCAGCAGAACCCGGATGTGGCGATTGAGTTCATCGACATCGACCCACCGGATGCCCAACAGGTGGACGACAAGCTGATCAGCCTGGCCATGGAGCTCAACGCCGCCATCATCACCAACGACTATAACCTGAACCGGGTGGCCCGGCTCCAGGGCGTTAAGATCCTCAACATCAACGAGCTGGCCAACGCGGTCAAATCGGTCTTCTTGCCGGGTGAAGAGATGCCCATCAAGATCATCCAGACCGGCAAGGAGATCGGCCAGGGCGTGGGTTACCTGGAGGATGGCACCATGGTGGTGGTGGAAAACGGCCGCCAATACCTGAACCAGGAGATCCTGGTCCAGGTCACCAAGGTCCTCCAGACCAACGCCGGCCGCCTGGTCTTTGCCGTGCCCGAAGAGTCCTGAGTCCATATTTCGCGAAGGTTGCCCATACGCGGAGCGCGCATCCTCCGATGCCGACCCGGACAGGACGGCGCCGCACCGGAGGATGCGCGCTCCGCGTCGTGGTGGTAATCCTTTCGAGGAGTGCGCATCCTCAGATGCGCACTCGCCCCATGTGGCGTTGTGCCGTCCGGGTCGCTGCGCAGCCGTTGCCGTCCCTGCACCTGTCCGGATTGGGTGCAACCCGTGCGTAGGGCGGGGCTCTGGCCCGCCGTGGGTGGCTGGTTCGACCGCGACAGCGGGCGGGCACGGAGGCCCGCCCCGACGGGAACGGGCGCCCTTCCGGGCACCACCGTGCGGCCGGAGACCGCACCTACGAGAGGAGCCGTCATCCGCGCAGATCGGACGCCACGGATAGGTGGGGCGGCTGTGAAATCGATGGGGCGGATCTGCAAAGATAGTGATCCGTGTTATCTGTGCAATCTGTGGCTGAAAATAAAGTGCAAAGATAAAGGTGATCCTGGATGCCAACGTCTACATCAGCTTCGGTTGCTCTCCCAGCAGATGCGTCACCGTCCACCTCAGTCCTTCCTTCAGCCGCTGCGCCCCCCGACTCTCCCCGTTTTGATCTTTGCCCTCGTCGACTAATCAGATTACAATCGTCTCAACGAGATCAAACCACCACGCAAAATCGGGAAGAACTATGGGTCTACGCATTTATAACACGTTGACGCGCACCAAAGAGGAATTCGTCCCCCTGGAGCCGGGCAAGGTCAAGATGTACGTCTGTGGCCCCACGGTCTACGCCGACGCCCATGTGGGCCACGCCATGGCGGCCATTGTCTTCGACATGGTCCGCCGCTATCTGATGTACCAGGAGTATGACGTCCACTACGTCACCAACTTCACCGACGTGGACGACAAGATCATCCGTCGCGCCCAGGAGACGGGCCAGGATCCCATCGCCCTGGCCAACCACTACGCGGAAAAATACCTCCGCCACCTGGCCGACCTCAACGTGCTGCCGGCGGACGAGTATCCCCGGGTGAGCCAGGAGATCCCCCACATCATCCAATTCATCCAGGCCCTCATTGACAAAGGGTTCGCCTATGTGGTCGACGGCGACGTCTACTTCCGGGTCACCCGGGACGAAGATTACGGCAAGCTGAGCCGGCGCAGCCTGCAGGAAGCCCTCAGCGGTACCCGCATCGAGGAGGACGCCCGCAAGGAGAACGTAGCCGACTTCGCCCTCTGGAAGTCGGCCAAGCCGGGTGAACCGGCCTGGGATAGCCCCTGGGGACCCGGCCGACCCGGCTGGCACATCGAGTGCTCGGCCATGTGCCTCCACCACCTGGGCGAGACCATCGACATCCACGGCGGCGGGAATGACCTCATCTTCCCCCACCACGAGAACGAAATCGCCCAGAGCGAAAGTCTGACGGGCAAGCCCCTGGCCCGCTACTGGATGCACAACGGCATGCTCCAGCTGGCCGGCGAGAAGATGAGCAAATCCCTGGGCAACCTGGTCACCATCGACGAATTCCTGTCCCGGCGGAGCGCCGATACCCTGCGCATGTTGATCTTCTCCGGCCACTACCGCAAGCCTGTGGTCTTCAACGAGGAGACCCTGGACAGCGCCGAGCGCAGCCTGGCCCGCCTGCGGGGTGGCCTGCGGCCGGCCCGGGGAAACAAGACCACCGGCCCGGAGGCCGATGCCCTGCGGGAGGCCTGCGAGAACGCCCGGGTCCAGTTCATCGAGGCCATGGATGATGACTTCAACACCAGCAACGGGCTGGCGGCCATCTTCGAACTGGTGCGGGCCATCAACACCGCCCGGGAGGCTGGCGTCAGCGGCCCCTTCTACGACGCCGCCCAGCGCACCCTGCGGGAGCTGACCGGCGTCCTGGGCCTGACCCTGGCCGGTGGTGTGCCCGCGTCCACGACCAATGGCGTGGAGGTGCGTCCCTTCATCGAGCTGCTGGTGAGCGTCCGCAACGAGCTGCGGGCCCAGAAGCAGTGGGACCTGGCCGACAAGATCCGGGATGGGCTGCAGGAGCTGGATGTGGTGCTGGAGGACACGCCCGAGGGTACCACCTGGCGCTTCCGGGATGAGTAGCCCCCCATGAGCGAACTGATCTACGGACGGCGGGCTGTCTACGAGACGCTACGCGCCCATCGGCGCCACATCTTCCGCCTCTGGGTGGAGGGGGAAGGCGAGCCCAAAGGCGGCGGCCTGGAACCTATCCTCGAGCAGGCCGCCGCGCTGAAAGTTCCGGTGCGGGCGGTCAAGGGGGGCGTCTTCACCCGGCTGGCCCAGGAGAACGTCAACGCCCAGGGGGTGGCCCTGGAGGTGGGCGACTATCCCTATGTCCAGGTGGACGAGATCCTGCGCCACGCCCGCAAACAGGAGGAGCCCCCCTTCCTCCTGATCCTGGATCACCTGCAGGATCCCCAGAACCTGGGCACCCTCATCCGCACCGCCGAAGCCATGGGCGTCCATGGCATCCTCATTCCCTCCCGGCGGTCAGCCCGGGTGACGCCGGCCGTCAGCAACGCCAGCGCCGGCGCGGTGGAGCACATGCGCCTGGCCCAGGTGGTCAACATCAACCGGCTCATCGACGAGCTCAAAGAGGCGAACATCTGGGTGGCCGGGCTGGACAGCGACGACTCCACACCCCTCCTGGATCCCGCTACCCTGGATGGCGCGCTGGCGGTGGTGGTGGGCAGTGAGGGCCGTGGCTTGAGCCGCCTCACTCGAGAGAAGTGTGATTTTTTGGTCCGGTTGCCCATGTACGGCCAGGTGGCCAGCCTGAACGCAGCCGTCGCCGGCAGCATCGTCCTCTATCTGGCACGCCAGGCCCGTACCCGCTGAACGGTTCACCGGCACGCCCATGGATATCGCGATCCTGGATAACCGAGATCCCACCTGGAACGGGGAAATCGACCGGGCCGGTGCAGCCCTGGGCGCGCCGGACAATCCCCACCTGTTCCCCTACCACTTTCTGCAGGTGGTCTTGCCGCGTCTGGGTGGAAAAATGGTGGTCGTCAAAAACGACGGCCGCCGGGTGGGTGTGGGGTTCCTCTTTCCGCGCGGCTATCGCCAGGAGGGTGGCCGCCCGCGGCGGATCTACACCCTGCGCTATCATGCGGTGGAACCACTGGCGCCTTCCCAGCGGGATCATTTGCTGGCCCATCTGCAGGCACACCTGCACGGCGCGGAAGTGGTCTACTACGACCCGGCCCATGCATCCTGTTTTTCTGCCACGGGCGAAGCGATAGGCACCATCAACGTGGGGCGGCCCAGCCGAGACGAGGCCTTGGGCATCCGCCAGCTCCAGCAGGCTGTCTGGGGGAGCCCACCCGAATTCCTCTACCCGGCCGACATCCACAGCCGGGAGTTTGGCCTGGGGACTTCCCTGGTGGCCCGGGTGGAGGAGCGGCTGGCCGGTTTCCTCTTTGGCTTCTACAAATTCGGCGGCCCCGCGCTGCCGGCGGACTGGCACCAGCGCTTCGGCGGGGATCTCCGCCTGGAGTCCCAGACCATGGCCGTGTTGCCCGAGTATCGGGGCATGCGCATCGGCCATCTCCTGAAGCGGATCCAGGCCGAGCAGGCGTGGGCCAACGGTATCGGCATCATCCATTGGACCGCGGACCCGCTCCAGTTTCCCAACGCGGCCCTGAACTTCGGGCTGCTGCGGGCCGTGGCCTTCGACTTCTACCCCGACCTCTACCCCTTTCGCAACAACCTCAACCGGGTGCCGGCGTCTCGCTTTGGGTTGACCTGGCTGGTGGGCACTGAGCGGGTGCGCAACGTGCCCCGTTTCGGCTCCCGCGCCCTGATTTTGGACCTGCGCCACCATCCCGACGTGGTGCGGGTGAATCAGGGCTGGGAGGAGGTGCGCCTGGATGTGGACGCCCCGCTGATCGCCGTGGAGATCCCGGCGGACTGGACCGGGCTGCAGGAACGCTCCCTGGAGGCCGCGCGGCGCTGGCGCGAAACGACCGACCGGCTACTGGCCCACTACGTGGGCCGGCAGCCGGGGCAGTATGTGATCACCGGAGTGGGGACAGACCAGGATCGCTGTTTCCTGATCGGTGAGCAGGTCAGCGATGCCCTGTGGCAACACCTGGGCACGTGACGCGAAGGCAGGTCAGGAGCTGCTGGTCGCCACCTGACCCGCAGCGCTCATGGCGGCCAGGGATTCCTCGGGGTGCTCCTGCCAGGACCAGTTGCGGTGGCGCAGGTAGAGGATGAAGGCGCTGCCCAGCACGGAGGCGATGGCGATCCATTGGGCGGTGGCCAGGTTGCCAATGACCCAGGCATCGGGTCGGAACATCTCCACCCAGAAGCGCCCCAGGGGGTAGGCGATGAGGTAGAGGAGCAGGCCGTCGCCGGTGCGCAGCCGGTGGCCGTAGCGCCGGATGATGAAGGTCAGCACGCCGAACATCAGCAGGTTCCAGCCCGCCTCATAGAAAAAGGTGGGGTGGAAGCCGTTGCTGGCGTACCACTCCAGGGTGCGCTGCGTCAGGTCCGGAGCACCGCAGAATTGCACGTCGGGCGGCAGATTGGGCGGGAGCTGGCAGGGGTACTTGGGGTTGATGTGAAAGGCCCAGGGCACGTTGGTGGGCGGGCCGTAGAGCTCCTGGTTGACGAAATTGCCCATCCGGCCGATGGCCTGGGCCAGCAGGACGTTGGGGGCGATAAAGTCCAGCCAGCGCAGGGGGTTCAACTTGTGGTACCAGCAATAGACGGCCACGGCCAGGGTACCGCCGGCCAGCCCCCCGTAGATACCCAGCCCCCGGAAGCCGCCGTTCCAAAAGTTGATGATGTCCAGCGGATGTTCCCGATAGTAGGCCCAGCCCAGCCCGTCCGCCGGCGAGCTAAAGACGTGGTACAGGCGGGCGCCGATGATGCCCACGATCAGGGACCAGGCCAGCAGGTTCCAGATGTGATCTGGATTCTCGCCGGCTTTGGCCGCGTAGCGGCTGGAGACCCAGGCGGCGATCACCGCGCCGCCGACGATGAACACCCCGTACCAGTGCAGGGCGAAAGGGCCAAATTGGAAGATGACCGGATTCATGCACGTTGCTCCATCATGGTTTGAGACGCCTCACCGTAGTGGTATGTCACAGGAGAGGCATGGCAGGTCATGGGTAATCGTTCACTAAGTATAGACCGGATGCAACGAAAACCCAAAGGGCGACGGGGTACGTTCATCTGGGCTGTGCTGCTCCTGGTGGTGGGGCTCCTGGCTGCCTGCGGGCCGCGCACCGCCCGGGTACTGCCCCCTGCCACGGCGACCCCACCTCCACCGCCGTCCTTCGCCCTTGCCCCCCTGGCCGAGGCCGCCCCAGCCCTGATCGCCGCGGAACGGCAGGCCGCCCGAACGGGCAATCTGGCCCTGTTGGCCCAAATCTGGGCCGAGGATGCCACCATCGTGGATGGCCGGGGCACGCCTTCACCCCAGGACGACTACCGGTGGCAGGGCCGGGACGCCATCCTGGATCGCTACGTGGTGGCCGTCTTTCCCCATCCACCCCCGCCCCTCACCCTGCCGGAATCCTTGCCCATCCAGGCGGACGACGGAGAGGCCACCTTCCAACTCGGCCAGGACCACTGGGTCCTGGTTCAGCGGGATGGACGCTGGTGGCTCTACTCCCTGGCCTATGCCCTGGGAAGCGAACCTTAAAAGGGCGCCCCTGCCTCCAGCCAGGCCTTGAGGGTGCGGCCGACCCGCTCCAGGGTGTCCGGGCTCAGCTTGTCCACCGTGTCCTGCATGGTGTAGAGGTAGGGGTAGTCCCGGGCGGCGATGAGCGCGGCGGGGATCTCTTGTTCCAGGAACAGGAGGTGGGCAGCCGTGGTCGTCCAGTTGGCATTGGGGGGGAACCAGCGGCCGTAGCCCAGTTCGTCTGCCGTGCGCCAGATGGCCTGGCGGAGCTCTTCGCTGCTGTTGCTCTCGGGGATGAAGCGGCTTTCCACGCCGCCTACCCGATCCAGATAGACGGCGAAACGGGGATCCCGGCAGCGGGCCAGGTCCGTCTCCAGGCGCTGCAGGAGGTAGGCGCTGCCAATGGCGCCCTGCCAGCCGGGCAGACCGCCGTTGTCGTCAGCATCCACAAAGGCCAGGCAGACCGTGTGTTCCACCGCCGTCAGGTCCAGGGTGCGGGCCAGTTCCAGCAGGACGGCCGGCCCCGATGCGCCGCTGTTGGCGCCGGGTGTGGGCTGAATGTGGTTCGCCGGGTTTGGATCCTGGTCGGCGAAGAGGCGGCTGTCGTAGTGGGTGACCAGGAGCGCCACCGGACGCCGCGCCCCGGCGCTATCCCGCACGGCGACAATGTTCCGTGCGGCCACCGTGTCGGCGATGGTGTAGGGCTGGATGATGACGTCCCAGCCCATGTTGCGCAACTCCTCCACCAGCCAATCGCCGGTCCGGTTGTTGCCGGCCGTCCCCACGCTGCGCTCGCCGAACTCCAGCTGGCGAACCGCGTAATCCAGGGCCCGGGCGCCGGAGAATTCTTCGACGCCCACGGTGGGCTGGAGCAGGCCGTAGCCCAGGTAGACGAAGAAGGCGATGGCCAGGCCCAGGATGCCCAGGAGTGTCAGTTCGATGCTGTAAAACCGGATGGAGCGGAAAGGATTCATGCCAGGCTCTGGTTCGTCCTCCATCACTTCCGGTTGCTGGTGCGTTGCCGGAAGATCAGCCGAATGGGCGTCCCGGTAAAGGGATAGTAAGCCCGGATCTGGTTTTCCAGGTATCGCTCGTAGCTGAAGTGAACCAGCTCTGGGTCGTTGACAAAAATCACGAACGTGGGCGGCTCAATGCTCACCTGGGTGCCGTAGTAGATGCGCAGCACCCGGCCACCCTTGCCGGGCGGCGAGGTGGCGTCGTAGGCGGCCCGGAGCAGCTCGTTGAGCTCGCTGGTGGAGAGCCGGTGGCGTCGGGCTTCGGCCACCTCCAGCGCGGTGGGCAGCACCGTGTGGATGCGCTGGCCGGTGCGGGCGCTGATGTAGATCACCGGCACATAGCTCAGGAACTGAAGTTCCTGGCGCACCATCTCGGTGAAGTTGTGCATGGTGTAGGCGTCCTTTTCCAGGGCGTCCCACTTGTTGACCACCACCACCACCCCTTTGTACTTTTCCAGCACGTAGCCGGCCACGTGGGCATCCTGGGCGGTCACCCCCTCGGTGGCGTCGATGAGCAGCAGGGCCACGTCGGCCCGGTCGATGCTGCGCATGCTGCGCAGGACGGAGTACTTTTCGATGCCGGGCTCCACCTTGCCCCGCCGTCGGATGCCGGCCGTGTCGATGAGGACGATCTTCTGGCGGTTGTAGACCACGTGGGTGTCGATGGGGTCGCGGGTGGTGCCGGGCACCTCGGACACGATGGCCCGCTCGGTGCCCAGGAGGGCGTTGAGCAGGCTGCTCTTGCCCACATTCGGCCGGCCCACAATGGCGATGGAGACCGCCTCGTCCTCTTCTTCGTCGTCTGTGGGGTGGGGCGGGAGGGCGGCCACCACCGCGTCCAGCAGGTCGCCGACGCCGTGGCCGTGGTAGGCGCTGATGGGGATGGGCTCGCCCAACCCCAGGTTCCAGAACTCCACCGCGTCCAGGCGCCGCTGTTCACTCTCGGCTTTGTTGACGGCCACGAAGACCGGCTTCTGGGTGGTGCGCAGCACTTCAGCCACGTCCAGATCCGCCGCGGTGAGCCCTTCCTTGCCGTCCACCACCAGGATGATGGCGTCGGCCTCTTCCATGGCCAGCCGGGCCTGGTTCTGGATGTGCTCCACGAACAGGGCCGAGTCGGTGGCCAGGGCCAGGTTGGCCGGGGATGAAGGTTCGCCGGCCAGGCCCGTGGGGGCTTCCAGCCCGCCGGTGTCGATGACCACGAAGGCAACGCCGTTCCAGTCGCTCTCCCCGTAGATGCGGTCTCGGGTGGTGCCGGGCACGTCTTCCACAATGGCCGTACGCCGGCCGATCAGCCGGTTAAACAGGGTTGATTTTCCCACATTGGGGCGCCCAACCAGGGCGACCACCGGTTTACGAGGAGTCATATTTGATTTCTTTCCGTAAATTTCGACCTTTTCAATGTCCATCCCTACCAGAAGGGATCCATGACTTCCCCTGCAAAAAGGGTTTGATTATCACGGAGACGCAGCGGAAGTCCAGAGAGAGCTCAGAGAAAACTCCGCATGCTCTGCGTCTCTGCGCTGTTCTTGCAGCAGAGCCATCCATCCATTGTACCAGAGGATCCACCGATTGCACAGCAATATCGCACCGCGCGCCGTCACCAGTTCGCCTACTGGGCCGGATTGCGCCCTGGAATCAGCCCCGAGGGGGCCACCGGTGTGCCGGTAGGTGTGGCCTCGGGCGTGGCCGGCGCCTGGGGGCTGATGATCACCTCCACGCTCTCGGGCAGCACCCCCTCGGCCCGGATCCCGGCAGGCACCACGACCCGAGGCACCACGATGTGGTTGCCGGGCAGCAGGCCAGTCAGGTCCAGGATGACGAAGATATCGTCAGGCCCCAGGGATTCCAGCAGGGGCAGGGGACCGCTCAGGATCACGTCCACTGTGCGCAGGGAGACGGTGGCCGTCAATCCCGGCGCCAGCCCCTGGATCACCGGCTCCTGGCGCACGGTGGTCCCCCCTTCGATGGGTGTGATGCTGACGGTGACGTCCACGGCGTTCCCTTCCAGCACCGTCACCCCCTCCGGCACCAGCAGCTGCACCCGCCGTTGAATCTCGCTGGTGGCATTGGTCAGGGTCATGGGCTCGGTCTCCACAAAGCCCGGCACCTGGGCCAGCACTTCGGTGCTCCCCACCAGGACCACGGTGGAGGGGTTGACCCGCACGTTGCTCAGGCGGTAGCCGGCGGCTGGTTGTCCCTGCAGGTTGACCCGTACTGCGACCTCCTTGCGGCCGGGCCATTGTTCCACCGGCACCACGATGTGGACCTGGGACGGTTCCACCTCAACGCGGGGCACCGGCTGGTTTTGGGCGTCCTGGGGCGTCACCGTCTGTTGCCGCTCCACCTGGCTCTTGGCGTTGCGCAGGTAGACCTCGGCCCGGGCTGAGATCACCTGGTCCACCAGGGTGGCAGGCCCGCGGACGGTCACCGAGATGGGCTCCACGATAGGCGGCTGCCAATCATAGCCAAAGGCCGTGGTGTCCATCACCTCCACCTTCACCGGCACCTTTTTCTCCACCACCGGATCCAGTTGCACCCGCAGCTCTGGCCGCTGGATGCTCACCACCTTGACCTTGGGATCCACCACCACCACATGGACCTCCACGTCGTGGACGCCCGCCTCCAGCCCAGAAAGGTCGATGTAGGCGGAAAAGTCGCTGGCCTCCAGGTTGTCCCAGGAGCTTCTGGGGGCCTGAATCACCACCCGCACCGCTTCCTTGCTCAGGTCCTGGACCGGCTGGAGATCGCCGCTCAGCCCCCGGACGGTCACGGGGATTCGCTCGGGAAATTCCGCCTGGATGATGGGGTTCTCCTGGTTCACGGCAATCAGCCAGACCACGAAGCCCAGGATAATCGAGAGGGCCAGGGTTCCCAGTTGTTCAGCCAGGCCTCGCCATTTGGTGCGCAATGTGCGGTTCGTCAAGATGTCCAACGCATGTTCTCTGCTAGGGCCGATAGAAGTCGCTTAACAGGGTGCGCAGCCGGCTGCTGTCCAGGCGCAGGATCCGCCCGTTGCGAGCCACCGAGATGTTGCCGGTTTCCTCAGAGACCACCACCGTCAGCGCGTCGGCCTGTTCGGTCACGCCGATGGCCGCCCGATGGCGGGTGCCCATCTGGCTGTCGGAGAGCTCCCGCTGGGTCAGTGGGAGGACGCAGCTGGCCGCCGCGATGCGCATGCCGGAGATGATCACCGCGCCGTCGTGGAGGGCGGTGTTGGGATAGAAGATGGTGGTGAGTAGCTCCGACGAAACCTCCGCGTCGATGGCCACGCCCCGGTCGATGAACTCGCCCAGCCCTGTCCCCCCTTCGAAGACGATCAGGGCGCCGTGGCGATGGTCCGACATCTGTTCCACGGCTTTGATCACCTCGTTGATCACCCGCTGGGTGCCGGCGTTGTCCCCCCGGCGCACCAGGAGGGGCGCCGTCCGGCCCACCCGTTCCAGCGCCCGCCGGATCTCGGGCTGGAAGATGACCGGGATGGCCACCAGCACCAGGGATGTGCTCTTGCTCAGCAGCCAGTTGAAGGCGGTCAGCTGGACCGTCTGGCTGACGATCAGGGTGATGACAAAGATGACCAGAATGCCCCGGGCCAGTTGAACGGCCTGGGTACCTCGAAAGAGCAAGAGCACCACGTAGAAGATCATCGACACCAGCGCGATGTCGATGATGTTGCGCCAATCCTGTAGACGGGTCAGGGCCAGGAGAAAGGTGTCCATACTACTTCAGGGGAATGCCTCCTAAGAGATGGGCCAGGATGGCCTTTTGGGCATGGAGCCGGTTGTGGGCCTGGGGGAAGAGCAGGCTGTGGGGGCCGTCGGCCACGTCGTCGGTGATCTCCTCGCCCCGGTGGGCCGGCAGGCAGTGCATCACCTTCACGTCGGGGTTGCGGGTGCGATCCACCAGCGCCCCGTTGACCTGGTAGGGGGGGAAGATGCGCAGGCGCTCTTCCCGCTCGGACTCCTGGCCCATGCTGGTCCAGACATCGGTGTACAGGATGTCGGCGCCCACCACACCATCCAGATCGTCGGTGACCGTCACATCCGTCCCGCTGTGGGCCAGGACGGCCGGGTCAGGCTGGTAGCCGGGGGGCGCGACCACCCGCATGGTGAGGCCCACCTTGGCCGCCGCCATGACCAGGCTGGTGGCCACGTTATTGCTGCCATCCCCCACGTAGACCAGGGTCAGGCCGGCCAACTGGCCCAGCTCCTCCCAAATGGTGAAGAGGTCGGCCAGGGCCTGGCAAGGGTGGCTGAAGTCGCTCAGGCCGTTGATGACCGGTACGCTGCCCCACTCGGCCAGCTGCAGGATATGCTCGTGGTCGAAGACCCGGGCCATGATGCCGTCCGCGTAGCCGCTGAGGACCCGGGCGACATCGGGCACGCTCTCCCGGGTGCCCAGGCCAACCTCCTGGGGGCTGATGTAAAACGCGTGGCCGCCCAGGTGTTGCATGCCCATTTCGAAGCTCACCCGGGTGCGCAGGCTGGGTTTCTGGAAGACCATGGCCAGGGATTTGCCGGCCAGGATGGGGGCGTTCTGCCCCAGGCGGATGCGCTCATCCTTCAGTTCCCGGGCCAGGCGCAACAGGCCCCAGAACTGTTCGTCGGTCAGGGATTGGATGTCCAAAAAGTGTTGCAATGCGGGTATCGCCATGGTCAATCACTCCTGCGCTTGAGTCGGGTCGGCATCTTCGGCCACGACTGGATTGGAAAGTTGACCCAGGCCGGGAATTTCGACCGTCATCACATCTCCCGGCTGGACCGGGCCCACGCCCGCCGGCGTGCCGGTCAGGAGCAGGTCGCCCGGCTCCAGGGTCATGAAGCGGGTGACAAAGGCCAACACCCGGGCAATGGGGTAGATCATCAGGTCGGTGTTGCCTTCCTGGCGCACCTGGCCGTTGACCAGGCAGCGCACCGTGCGGCCACGGGGGTCAAAGGCAGTGTCCACCCAGGGCCCCACCGGCCCAAAGGTATCGAAGCCCTTGCCCCGGGTCCACTGGCCGTCCTGCCGCTGTAGATCCCGGGCGGTGACGTCGTTGGCCAGGGTGTAGCCGAAGATGACCTGGGCCGCGTCCTCCTCCCGCAGGTTGCGGCAGCGCCGGCCGATTACCACTGCCAGCTCGGCCTCGTGGTCCACCCGACTGCTGATGGACGGGTAGACCACCGGCTGATCCGGGCCGATGACCGAAGACGGGGGCTTCAGGAAGATGAGCGGCTCCGGCGGCACTTCATTGCCCAGTTCCGCTGCATGTTCCGCGTAGTTGCGGCCCACGCAGACCAGCTTGCTGGGCTGGGCCGGCGCCAGCAGCCGGACGTGGGCCAGCGGCCTGGGCGGACCCACGACCCGGGGCGCGTAGACCCCGTCGCCCAGGGGATCCAGGTAGGGGGCCTGGGCCAACGGGTAGACAATCTGATCCTCCAGCAGCCCCCACTGGGCCAGCGAGCCGGGCTGCCCTTCCAACATTTCGATGAAACGAACGATGCGCATGGATAGTTCCTGATATGGGTGGGTGGTTGAATGTCCGTCGGCTATGAAAACCGGGTGTCATTGATGATCAACTGGAAAGAGCAATCCAGGAATTCGGTGGCCTGGCGCACCATGGTCATCCGGTCCAGGAAGATTTCGAAGTATTCGATGACCTGGGCGTAGTTGGTGTCGATCTCCAGTTCCAGGGCAATGACCCGCTCTTCCGGCCGTACCCGGACGAAACTGCGGGTGGTGGCGTAGTTGACCCGGTCGTGGATGTCGAACTCGTCCATGTTGGGGTTCTGGACCCGGCTGCGGTGGACGTCGGCCTTGTCGGCGATGATCAGTGCAGCAGAGACGGGCGTGGTAGCCGTGCCCCGCTCTTCCTCGTGATTGCCGATGGCGTTCATGACGATGGCGCATTCGTGGGGCGGGACGCCCATGCGCGCCAGGATGCGCCAGGCCATCAGGCTGCCGCTCAGGGCGTGGTTCTGGCGGTGGATGCAGTTGCCGATGTCGTGGAGATAGCCGGCGATGTTGGCCAGTTGATAGGTGCGCTGGTCGTAGCCCAGCCGCTCCAGCACGTTCTCGGCGATGTGACCCACCAGGCCGGCGTGACGCTGGCCGTGTTCCGTGTAGCCCAGGATGCGCAGGGATTCGTTGGCCTGCTGGATGAACGCGATCACTTCTGGATCTCGCCGCACCTCCTCCACAGTGATCACGGGGGTGCCGGGCGGTGTGCCCCCATCGGGAGACAGGGCCTCGGGCACCGCGGGAGGCGTCGAGGGTAGGGACTGTTCAGTTGTGTTGTTCATGACGACGACCTTTCGTTTACGACGACGGTACCTGACCCAGGGCCAGACCACTGATCAGCATGGCCAGGAGCCACCAGAACTGGAGGTGGCCCATGGCGCGGCGCTGGTAAACGGTCAGCCATGTGGGCAGCCAGAGCACCGCCACCAGGGCCAGCCAGAAGGGCATCCGGGCCACGATGAACAGCAGGCCCATACCCAGGTCGGCGGCAGCCATCAACCCCAGCCCCAGCCGGTCGCCCGCCACCCGCAGACAGCGCCCCTCGCCCCAGTTGTGGAGGGACCACAGGAGCACCAGGGTCAGGTGAGCGGCCCAGGCCCCGTGGGCCGGCGTCACATCCAGCTGAGTCAGAGTCAGCAGCCAGGGCAGGGAAATGGTGACCGCGGTATGGAGCGCCGCCGGGACATAGGAAAAAGTGTGCCGGCCCGTCCAGCCCAGGGCACTTACTACAGTTACCACAATTGTCAGCCAGACGGCTGTAGGACCCAACACCAAAGCCACGGCTATCGCCACCAGCACCGCCGGCAGCGCCACCCGAAACAGGAGCGGCAGCGCGTTATGGGCGTCCCAGCCCAAGAGCTGTGCAGCCGGCGAGTCCGGCTGGAGATAGGGGAGCCAGAAGCGCTGCTGGATGGCCTGTCCCCGCAGGGGGAGAACTTCCAGACGGCCGGCGGCCAGACGCCAGATGCTCCCCCACAGGGGATCCACCAGCAGCAGCAACAGCGCGATCTCGCGCCAGTCCCACCCCGTTGGTCGGGCCATCAGGCCGGCGGCCAACATGGCCGCCACCGCGGCCCACCCGGCCGTGGGACGCCAGGGCAGGTAGGAGAGCCAGAACTGCGCGTTGACGGTGGCGCTGCTGCTCAGATGCAGGGTAGCGTCCGGGTTTGCGGAAGCGGAAGTGTGGGCAAAATCGCGCCACCACCGGGCCAGATCCGGCCCGATAGCCAGGCGCCTGTGCAAATTGTGCCAGGTCACGTCAGTCCGATATCCTCTGGATCCGCCGGGAGCCCCCGGTATCACCACTGAAATGTCACAGCGAAAAAAACCCACGCAAGCCCAATCCTCGCTCGCATGGGTTCTTAGCCCTCTTCAATTATACCAGACGTTCAGGACAGCGCGAAACTATTCCGGGCCATGGCCGCCCACCCCCACCACCTCCAGACGGCCGGGCTGGATGGTCACATCCACCCGGATGGCCTGGTCGCTGACCACCTCGCCGTCCAGGTGCAGGGGAAAGCCGTCGGCGCCGGCCACCGAGATGCGCCGGCAGCGGATCATGGTCACCGCCGGGTGGCCGGTGTGTCGTCCAAAGAGGGCCAGGGGGAGCAGGGTCAGCACCTGCCAGGCCGGGATGGCGTCAGCGATGCCCACGTCCAGCAGGCCATCATCCACCACCGCGTCTGGGGTGAGGTAGAAGCCGCCGCCGGTGCGCCGGGTATTGCCCACCGTCACCATCAGGGTAGCCCGGGCGCGGCTCTCCACCTGGCCATCGGGCCGCTCCCAGGCCAGCTCCAGGCGAGAGCCAGCGTACCGGTGCAAGGCCCGCAGGGCTGCAACCACGTACAACGGAGTGCCGCTCAGCCACCGGATCTGGTAGCTCTCCAGGGTGACCCGGGCCTCCAGACCGATGCCCAGGTTGTTGTCAAAGTAGCGCTGGCGGGTTTCTCCGCCTTGGGGGGCGTAGGTGGCAAATCCCAGGTCCACCCGGCGGCTGCGGCCGGCGGCAATCTGGCGCGCCACCTGGTCCAGCCGGCGGGGGCACCCCACCATGGCGGCGAAGTCGTTGGCCGAGCCCATGGGCATGAGGCCCAGCCTGCCCACCACCTGGTCGGGCCCGGCGGCCTGGGCCAGGCCATTCATAACCTCGCTGACCGTGCCGTCGCCGCCGGCAGCCACCACTGTGGTGTAGCCCATCTCCCGCGCGGCCCGGGCCAGCTCGATGGCGTGGCCGGGCCCCCGGGTCTCCTCCAGGTCGAACGCCAGGCCCGCCTGCGCCAGCGCCCGGCAGAGGGCTTCCCGTTGCCGGCCGGCCCGGCCCCGCCCGGAATAGGGATTCAGGATGACCTTCACTGGGCTCTCCACCGCTGACATGGGCTTCTCCCGGGCTGGGGTTAGGGGTGGGCCATGAAAATTCGGGCCGCGCGGGCCGGCACAGTCACCTGGGACAGGCTGCCGTTCTGGACCACCACGTCCCTGCCTTCGCCCCAGACATCCTGAAGCCGGGTGCCTTCGGGGAGGGGGTGCAGATCCTCCAGGCGGAGGGTGGCCTGCTGGTTGCCGGCGTTGAAGACGATCACCGCCGCTTCCCGGCCCAGGTGGCGCAGCATGGCAAAGGTCTGCCCCTGGGCATAGAGGATGCGCAGGTCCCCCCGACGCAATACGGGATAACGGTGGCGGAGGGCGATGGCCCGCCGGTAGAAGTCCAACAGCGCCTCATTCCACTGGCCGCGATCGTGCCAGGGGAACGCGGCCCGGCAGTAGGGGTCGGACGCGCCGCTCATGCCGATCTCGTCGCCGTAGTAGATGCAGGGCGCGCCGGGCATGGTCATTTGAAAGAGGACGCAGAGCCGTGCCGCGCCTTCGTCCTCCTGGACGGTCCAGAGCAGGCGGGCGGTGTCGTGGCTGTCCATCAGGTTGAGCTGGGCCTGGGTGACCTCCCAGTCGTAGAGGGAAAGCAGGTGGGCCACGGCCCGGGCGAAGGCCGGCGCGTCCAGCGGGCGTAGCTCGTAGCCGCCGGGCTTGTAGTCGGTGCGCAAGGTCTGGGCGCCGAAGAAGCCGAAGGCGGCCCGGCTGAAGCCATAGTTCATCACCCCGTCGAAGCGGTCGCCCTGGAGCCACTCCTGGGCATCGTGCCAGATTTCGCCCACGATGTAGGCGTCCGGGTTGGCCCGTTTGACCACCCGTCGAAAGTCCTGCCAGAAGGCTTCGTCGTCGATCTCCTCGGGAACGTCCAGGCGCCAGCCGTCGATGCCGAAGTGAATCCAGTACTCGGCCACGTCCAGCAGATAGTCCCGCACCCCTGGGTTGGCCACGTTCAACTTGGGCAGGGCTGGAATGCCCCACCAGGCGCCGTAGTTAGGCGGCGTCTTCTCGTCGGGCGGGTAGGGGTGAAGGGGCCAGCCGTGGATGTAGAACCAATCCACGTAAGGGGAGTCGCCGCCGTTCTCCAGGATGTGATGAAAGGGCCAGAAGCCCCGGCTGGCGTGGTTGAAGACGCCATCCAGGACCACCCGAATGCCTCGGGCGTGGGCCTCCTGGAGCAGCTCCCGCAGGGCCGCATCCCCGCCCAGGAGCGGATCCACCCGGTAGTAGTCGTAGGTGTGGTAGCGGTGATTGGCGGCCGACTGGAAGATGGGGTTGAGGTAGAGGGCGTTGACCCCCAGCTCCTGAAGGTAGTCCAGTCGATCCACGATCCCCAGCAGGTCCCCGCCCTGGAATCCCTGTTCCTCGGGCGGTGATCCCCACGGCTTGAAGTGGATGCCCCGGGGGTGGCGCAGGCGTTTGCTGCGGGCGAAACGGTCAGGAAAGATCTGGTAAAAGACGGCGTCTTTCACCCATTCGGGCGTGCGAACCGGCATGACGTCAACGACTCCTGCGGTGTGACTCTGGGATGGGACCGGGCGACAGCGATCTAGCCGCTGTCTCCACGGTGAAAACGTCGGGGGAAGGATCTGAGCCTGAGGATTTTGGCACAGCCTGGGGGAAGTTGTCAATGTGCCCTAGGAGGGCGGTATAGTTCAGAATCGTCGATGCAGAATGTAGGGACAGGGGCCCAGAGGCGCGCCCGGGGGGCACCCGCCATTGGGCGCCGCCCTGTCCGATGGGCGAAGCCCGGCGTATACCCGGGGAGGACCGATTGGAACCGACGCCAGCCTACGGTATAATGCCGCAGCGGGGCCATGGGGGCCCTGTCCTTCCGGAAGACCAACCTGCCGGAACGGTGTCGCGCCTGAGCCCTGCCGGACGGCTGGACAAGGCCGTTCGGGCCAACAGAACAGCTTTGGAGTCCTATGCCCAACTCTGGTCCTTCTGAAATTCAACAGGCCCAACCTGCCGAGCAGCAACCTTCCGGGCAGGAGGAGTCTGCCCTCTCGCCCTGGTTCAAGCCCACAGCCGACCACGCCCGGCCGGGTGACCTGGCCCTGCTGGTCACTTCGGACCAGAAGCGCTACCTCCTCACCCTCCAGCCCGGCCAGGAGTTTCACACCCACCAGGGGATCTATGCCCACGATCAGATCATCGGCAGCCGCTGGGGCAGTGCGGTCTACAGCCAGCTGGAGCAGCCGGCCCTGGTGCTCCAGCCCGGCCTGGGCGATCTGATGATGCACCTCAAGCGGGGCACCCAGATCATCTATCCCAAAGACGCCGCCTACCTGGTGCACCGGCTCAACCTGCGGGCCGGCTCCCGGGTGGTGGAGGCCGGCACGGGAAGCGGTAGCCTGACCACGGCCCTGGCCTGGGCCGTGGCGCCCACCGGCGTGGTCTACAGCTACGAGACCCGGGTGGAGATCCACCACCTGGCCCGGCGCAACCTGGAGCGCATCGGCCTGCTGCCCTACGTCCGCCTCTTTCAGGCTTCCATCGACCAGGGGTTTGGCCAGAAGAATGTGGACGCCGTCTTCCTGGACGTGCGAGAGCCCTGGCGCTACCTGGAACAGGTGCGGGCCGCCCTGTGCCCGGGAGGCTTCTTCGCTTCCCTGGTGCCCACCACCAATCAGGTGAGTGACCTCATCGCCGCCCTGGAATCGGCCAACTTTGCCGACGTGGCGGTGGAAGAGCTCCTCCTGCGCCGCTACAAGCCAGTGCCCGACCGGCTGCGCCCCGAGGATTCCATGATCGCCCACACGGGTTACCTGATCTCCGCCCGCTGCATCGACGCCGGCCTGGATCCGGCCCGCTGGGTGGCCCGGGAACGCCAGCGCTACCGGGCCCGACAGAAGCTGGCCGCAGAGATCGCCGCCCGGGAAGCCGAACGGGCCCAGGGGGAAGAGTCCGGCCGCAAGTATCCTCGCCTGCCCCTCCCTGGTTAGCTCCGATGCCTGGCCCGATAGCATGGACATGGGGCATGAACCATGTGGCATGAATATCACGGGAACATCCACCTGCACACCACCCACAGCGACGGCACCGGCACCTTCGACGAGGTGATCGACGCCGCCCGGGCCGCGGGGCTGGACTTCGTCTACGCCACCGACCACAACGTGCTGGTGCGGAGCCAGGAGGAAGGCTATCGCCGGGGGGTGTTGACCCTGGTGGGCCAGGAGGTTCATGACGTCCATCGGGTCCCCCAGCGCAACCACCTGCTCTGCCTGGGCGTCCGTCAGGATGTGAGCCACCTGGCACCATCTCCCCAGTCCCTGATCGACGGGGTGCGCCGCCAGGACGGCCTCTCCTTCCTGGCCCATCCGGTGGAGGAATATACGGCGCTCATGCCCCAACACTACAGCTGGGAGGATTGGAACGTTTCCGGTTACACGGGCGTGGAGATCTGGAACTACATGTGTGGCTTCCGGGGGTTCATCACATCCCGGCTGCGGGCCCTGTTGGTGGCCCTCTTTCCCCACCGCTTCACCGTCGGCCCGGTTCCGGACATGCTGCGCAAGTGGGATGAGCTGACCCAGAGTCGGGCTGTGGTGGCCATCGGCGGGACCGATGCCCATGCCTGGCGTTTCCGCATGGGGCCGCTGGAGCGCTGCTTCCTGCCGTACCTCCACTGTCTGCGGGCCCTCAACACCCACATCCTGGCGGAGCGGCCCTTCCTGGGCGCAAACGGGGAGCTGGATGCATCTGCAGAGCCGGTGCAACATGACCACCAGCTGCTACTCTCCGCCCTCCAGGCTGGCCACTGTTGGGTCGGCTACGACCTGGTGGCGCCCAGCCGGGGCTTTCGCTTTCAGGCCTGGCAACTGCCCGACGGTGAGCTGCCGCCGGCCAACGGCGCTCCCCACGCCATCATGGGCGACACCCTGGAGGTCCCCACCCCTGGCCGGCGCACCTGTTTCCGGGTCCAGGTGCCCAGGCTGGCGGAGATCCGGCTGCTGCGCAACGGCCGGACCGTGGCCAGGCAGGTGGGTCGGGAGCTGTTCCACCAGGATCCAGCACCGGGCGTCTACCGGGTGGAGGTCTGGCTGGAGCGGTGGGGCAAGTCCCGGGGCTGGATTTTCAGCAATCCTATCTATGTGCGGCGGTGACGCTGCCAGAGATAGGCGGCCGCCAGGGCCAGCCCAGCCCCGATGCCGTCCGTGAGCAGATCCCGCCAGTCGGTGTGGCGACCCGGCACAAAGTGCTGGTGCCACTCGTCGGTCAGGCCGTAGAGGAGGGCGCCCAACCAGGCCAGCCGCCAGGCCCCAGGCCGGGCCGGCCACTGCCGCCGGATCCCCCAGAGGAGGGCCAGGGCCAGACATCCATAGGCCACCAGGTGACCGGCCCAGGAGGTGTACGGCTCCACCCAAGCCACCACGGGCAGCACCCGCTCCAGCAGGGGACCTTCTTGCAGCCAGCCGCGCACCAGCTCTTCCAGCCAGTGGGGGCCGCCCAACTGGGGCTGGCTGCTCAGCCAGAAGATGACGGCCATGTTGATCAGGGCCGGCCCCCAGCTGTGGATCAGCCTGCCCAGGGGCCAGGCCTCCCACGGGGACGCGGCGTCCCTGGGGTTGGCGGAGAGCGGTTTAGCCTTGAATGGTTCCATAGAACTCCTCCAGCCGTCGGCCCAGATGGGCCCATGCGTATCGGGTGAGCAGCCTTTCCCGGGCGCGTTGGGCCAGGATACGGCCCCGCTCCGGTGTCTGGAGCACCTGGGCCACCGCGGCCGCGAACTGGGCCGGCGTGGCGTCGGCGGGCAGTAGCCAGGCTGCGCCCTCGGCGCCATAGGCCGCCTGTTCGCCCACCGCGCTGGCCACCACCGGGATGCCCTGAAGCAGGGTGGTAGCCAGGCGCACGCTGCACTTGGCCTGGTGCAGGGGCGTCTCCATGGCCGGAAAGATGGCGCACCCGGCCCGGCGATAGAGCCTGTCCAGAGTGGACGGGTCCACGTAACCCAGCCACTGGATGCCTTCCTGTTCATCATGGGGGAGGGGCAGACGCTCTCGGAAGCGCCGCGCCACGGCGGGATTCACGGCCTGGCCGGCCACCAGCAGTTGGGTGTCGGGGGCCTGTGGCCGCAGGGCCTGCCAGAATTGGGCCAGCCAGGCGGGCTCCACTTCCACGAAGCGGGTGAAGAAGAGCACATCCCGCCCCGCGGCTACCGGTTCAGTCGACTCTTCCGGCGGGTCTACCCCATTGGGCAGGTAGCAGACGGGGAGGTGGGGCGCCACCTGGCTGATGCGCTCTACCAGCCAGCGGCTGGCCGCGGTGATGCCATGGGCGTGGCGGATGCCCCATTCCTCCTGCCAGGCCAGGAAGCGGGCCAGGGGCCAGGGATAGCCGTTGATGGGCGCCCAGGCCTGCTCCCAGTCGTCCACATCCAGGAGCAGGCGGAGGTGGGCAGCTCCCCGGCGCTGCCAGAGCCACCACTGAACCAGCCCGGCGTAGGCCCGGGGCTTGACCACGTGAACGATGTCTGGCCGGCTGCGGCCTATCTCCTGCAGGAGCCGCGCCAACACCAGGGGCGGTCCGCCAGCCAGGGGCACATGCACCACATGGACGCCCTGGTCATCCCAGCGGTGGCCGGCATCCTGGGGGCTGTCCCAGGGGGGAATCAGCACCGTAACCGAATGGCCGCGGCGGGCCAACTCTCGGGCCAGGGGCAGGGTGCGGGCCCGGACGGTGCCCTTCTGGCGCAGCCCGAAGGGCGCCACGAAAAGGACGGTCGGTGGGGTAGCCATGGCCGGCCGGGTCCTTCAGTCGGTGTGGATCTGGCGTGGCCAGTCCGGCAGCGTGCGCTCCAGGCGTTGCCACACGGTCTGCTCCACGGTTTGCGGGTAGGGGATCTGATAGCGGTCCACCAGTTGGGGCGCGTACCAGCGGTAGATGACCACCAGGGCAACGGCGTGGCCGATCCAGCTTTCCGCGTTGACCCTGGGCACGAGCAGGGTCTTTTCCAGCGCGGCCCGCTGGCTGTCGCTCAGGTAGGTGTTGAGGTGGCGGGTTCGTTCTGGCCGGCGGATGCCGTTGAGGGCCAGCATCATCTCCAGGATCAGCGCGCGCAGGGAGGCGATACACTCGGCTGCCAGCAGGTGTTCCTCCCGCTGAAGCAGATCGGGCAGCTCGTCCAGCTTCTGCCAGAAGGCTTCCAGCAGCCAGGCCACCCGGGCGGGCTCCGGACGTTGTAGGGGATCGGGCCAGGATTTACCGGTCATGGGCGCATGATAGCCGGGCCAGGCCATTCCCGCAAGTTGCGGACCTGCCTGGGAATGGGTCCGATGCGCCTCCTGGAAGGCATCCCACGGGCAGGATCGGTCAAAGTCTGTTACAATGACAGGGACCGATTGACAGACGACCCCCTGGATTGAAGCCGTTAAGCCGTTTCAGGCACGGTCCTCCCGGCCTGACGTGAGGTTTGAGGAAGCGAGCATGCGACAAAACGATCCTTTTGCCGATCTGATCCGCTCCATTGAAGAAAACCTGCAGGGCGAGGGCGACTGGATCCCGCCCGAGTCGGAGCGCCGCGCGGCGGGTTCCCAGGGCAACCCCCGGCGGATCCTCTGGTTCCTCCTGCCCTTGCTCCTGTTGATCTTCTTCAACCGGATCGTGGGCTTTTACACCGACTGGTACTGGTATGAGAGCCTGGGCTTTGAGCGGGTCTTTGTGACCCGGTTCCTGGCTTCCTTCGGGCTCTTTCTGGCCGGGGCCCTCTTCTTCTGGATTTTCCTGGCCTTGAATGTTCTCCTGGCTCGGCGGCTGGCGCCGGCCGGGTTGGCCAACACCGCGCTGGACCAGATCGCGAACGCACTGGGCATCCGCATCACCTCCATCATCCTGGGCGGCGGCGTCCTGCTGGCCCTGATTCTGGGGGGCAGCCTCTCCTCTCACTGGGAAGAGCTCCTCCTCTACTTAAACCAGGCGCCGTTCCAGGTCACTGACCCTGTCTTCAACCGGGATGTGGGCTTTTTCATCTTTACCCTCCCCATCTGGCAGCTGGCCCGCAACTGGCTCATGAGCGTCATCGTCATCACCCTGCTGGCCACAGCCTTTGTGGCTGGCGTGGGCTGGCGAACCTGGCGGGTGCGGACGCCCGTACTGGCCCATCTGAGCGTGCTGGGCGCGTTGATCCTGTTGCTGATTGCCTGGCAGTATCGTCTGGATGCCTACCAGCTGGTCTACAGCACCCGGGGCGCCGTCTTCGGGGCCGGCTACACCGACGTCAAGGCCCAGCTGCCTGCGTACAACATCCTGAGCATCGTCACCCTGGTCACCGCGGTGCTGCTGGTGGTGACCGTCTACCTGCGCCAGGCGTGGCGGGCCATCGTGGCCGTGCTGGTCATCTGGGTGGCCGTGGCCATTCTGGCCGGCAATTTCTATCCCGGCCTGGTGCAGCGTTTCCAGGTGAGCCCCAACGAGCTGAACCTGGAGCGCCCCTACATCGAGAACAACATCCAGTTCACCCGACTGGCCTATGACCTGGATCGCATCGAGGTTCGCTCCTACGACGCCTCCAACCAGCTCACGGCCGAATCCCTCCTGGCCGAGCCCCAGACCGTGCGCAACATCCGCCTCTGGGATTACCGGCCCCTGCTCCAGACCTACAACCAGATCCAGGCCCTGCGTCAGTACTACGAGTTCAACGACATCGACATCGACCGCTACACCATCGAGGGCGAGCGGCGCCAGGTGATGCTGGCTGCCCGGGAGTTGGTGCCGGAACGGCTGAACCAGAACGCCCAGACCTGGGTGAACCGCAAGCTGGTCTATACCCACGGCTATGGCGTGGCCGCCTCGCCGGTGGCCCAGGTCACCCGGGATGGTCTGCCCGAGTTTCTGCTCAAGGACCTGCCGCCCCAGGGGGCCATTCCCATCACCCAGCCCCAGATCTACTTCGGCGAGCTCACCAACGACTACGTCATTGTCCGCACAACCGAGCCCGAGTTTGACTTCCCCCGGGAAGGCGAGAACGTCACCACCCGCTTCACGGCAGACACGGGCATCGCCATGACCTTCTGGAAGCGCCTGCTCTTTGCCGTGCGTTTCGCCGATATCAACATCCTCCTCAACCAGGACATCCAGCCCGACAGCCAGCTCCTGTGGCGGCGCAACATCCTGGAGCGCATCCAGGAGGTGGCGCCCTTCCTGCGCTACGACCAGGACCCGTACATCGTCATCGGCGAAGATGGCCGCCTCTACTGGATGTTGGACGCGTATACGGTCAGCGATCGCTTCCCATACAGCGAGCCCTTTGGCTCCATCAACTACATCCGCAACCCGGTCAAGGTGGTGACCAACGCCTACGACGGCACCATGGCCTTCTACGTCATGGACGAGAACGAGCCCATCACCGCGGCCTACCGGCAGATCTTCCCGGACCTCTTCCGGCCTCTCAGCGCCATACCCGCCGGCCTCCAGGCCCACATCCGCTATCCGGTGGGCCTCTTCTCGGTGCAGGCAGAGATGTATCGCACCTACCACATGACCGACGTCAACCAGTTCTACAACAAGGAGGACGTCTGGGCCTGGCCCGAGGAGATCTTCGCCGATCAGCCCCAGCGCATCGAGCCCTACTACGTGCTCATGCAGCTGCCGGGCAGCAACGACCTGGACTTTGTCCTGATCCTGCCCTTTACCCCGGCCAATCGGGAAAACATGATCGCGTGGATGGCCGTCCAGAACGACCCGGGCAAGTACGGTCAGCAGCTGGTCTATGAATTCGGCAAGGATACCCTCTTCTACGGGCCCAAGCAGATCGAAGCCCGCATCGATCAGGACCCTGTCATCAGCGCCCAGCTCAGCCTCTGGAACCAGCAGGGCAGCGACGTGATCCGGGGGAACCTGCTGGTCATCCCCATCAACAACAGCCTGCTCTACGTGGAGCCCCTCTACCTGCAGGCGGCCAACGGCAAGATCCCCGAGCTGAAGCGGGTCATCCTGGCCACGGCCGACCGGGTGGTGATGGCCGAAAATCTGGGGTTGGCCCTGGTGGAGCTCTTCGGGCGGGATGTGCTGGCGGACAGCGCCGTGGCCGAACTGGCAGCCAGTACCGGCTCGCCCCTCCCGGGTGAAAGTAGCGGCGCAGTGGATGGCGGGAGCCCGGCTGCTGGGTCCACCGGCTCCGTGGCCGAGTTGATCCGCCAGGCCAACGAGCATTTCCAGCGGGCCCAGGACTATCTGCGGGACGGCAACTGGGCTGGCTACGGTGCTGAAATGGATGCCCTGCAGGCGGTTCTGGAGCAGCTGGCTGCCCTGACGGGCGTCAACCCCGCCGAGCCTGCCGCCACAACGCCGTAGGACAGCGCCAGCATCTCTGTCCAGCGATCTGGGTCCGGCCCCATGGGGCGGCTGGGAGCCGCTACAGCAAACCGGCACCCTTTCGCGATTGGCGACAGCGGGGGGCACAGAGGCCCGCCCCTACGGAAACGGGCACCAGGTCGTAGGCGGGGCGAATCATGATTCGCCCCGCCTACGACTACATGCTGCGCAGCCGTCGTCATCCTTTCATCCGCCTGGGTTCTGTGGATCGGATCTGCAAAGATAGTGGCAGGAGAGAATCACCCGAATCCGCGTTCATCTGCGTGGGGCAGCGTCCTCATTTGACCCTTTTGCAGCAGAACCTGGAGATGGAACGGGGAAAGGGGCGGGGCCTGGGGGAGGAGGGAAGTCCCGACTGCAGCCGCCGGCGGAATCGCCGGCTCAGTCGGCGGCGCCGGGCTTCCCGGGGACCTGGTGACAGTTTCGGCAGCGGGCCTCGTAGCGCTCGCTGCCGCCTACCAGGATGATGGGATCGTCGTAGCGGGCAGGCCGGCCGTCGATGAGGCGCTGGGTTCGGCTGGCCGACGCGCCGCAGACCACACAGATGGCGTGGAGTTTATCCACCCGTTCGGCCAGGGCCATGAGCAGGGGCATGGGACCAAAGGGCTCGCCCCGGAAATCCTGGTCCAGCCCAGCCAGGATCACCCGCCTGCCCTGGTCGGCCAGCACGGTACAGACGTCGGCGATGCTCCAGTCGAAGAACTGGACCTCGTCGATGGCGATCACCTCCGTCTCGGGCAGTACCAGGGGCAGGATCTCTTCGGCCTTTTCCACCACGATGACCTCTTCCCGGGAAAGGCCGTTGTGGGAGGTGACCCGGTCCAGGCCATAGCGGTGGTCCAGCTGGGGTTTGAAGAGCTGCACCCGTTTGCGGGCAATCTCGGCCCGACGTACCCGGCGCAGCAGTTCTTCCGTCTTGCCGCTGAACATGGAGCCGCAGATCAGCTCAATCCAGCCGCCACTGGGTTGGTAGTGCATGGGGTCCATTCCTGCCAAGGGGAAAATCAACAGGGCAGAGACGCCAGCCTCTGCCCTGAATTTCTCACTTTCTTGCCGATCTCGCTGCAGCCGTTAGCTGTCCAGGTCGTATTTGGCCAGGACCTCGGCAGCGGCCGCCTCGGGATCGTCGCCCCGGGCGCGTGCTTTGCGGGCCGCTTCTTCGGCTTCCCGGCGGGCACGGGCCTGCAGCTCCCGGCGGGCGGCGTCGCTCTGCCGGCGCTCCAGGCGCTTCATGAAACGTTCCACCTGGCCGGCCGTGTCCACGATGCGCTGCTCACCCGTGTAGAAAGGGTGGCAGGTGCTGCAGACGTCGGTGCGGATCTCCGGGACCGTGCTGCCGGTGATCCAGGTGGCGCCACAGGAACAGATCACCCGGGCGTTGGGATAGTAGGTGGGGTGAATATCCGGCTTCATTTTACTGTACCTTCTCTGGATAGACGCTGACTCGCTTCCGCTTCCCTCGAGCCCACTCGAAGGCCACGTAGCCATCGATCGTCGCGAACAGGGTGTCATCCTTGCCCTTGCCGACGTTCACACCAGGATGGAACTTGGTGCCCCGCTGGCGCACAAGAATGTTGCCAGCCCGGACGAACTGGCCGCCGAAGCGCTTCACGCCCAGACGCTGTGCATTCGAATCACGGTTGTTGCGGCTGGAACCACTACCTTTTTTGTGTGCCATTGCTCTTTGCTCCTTACTCTCCGCTCACGCACCCCACAGACTCTGGGATCCCGTCACGCGTCGATGGACTCAATCTGGAGGCGGGTCAAATATTGACGATGGCCGCGGCGTACCCGAATGCGCTTCTTGGGGCGGTAGCGGAAGACCAGGATCTTCTTGCCCCGATATTGGCCCGTGATGCGCGCCGTGACGCTGGCCCCTTCTACCTTGGGCTGCCCCACCTTGAGCTCACCGTCATTGGCGACCAACAAGACATCGTCCAGCTGGATCTGGTCACCCACCTCTCCATCCAGCTTTTCCACTTCGAGGATGTCGCCGACGGCCACCCGATATTGTTTGCCGCCGGTGCGAATGACTGCGTACATGCCGTTTTTCCTTTCTAGCCGCGTTCAGGCGGGTCTCGTATGAATCCTGAAGCTTCGTCAGCGGCTTTGCGCCCGCAACGGCCGGGCACAATTCCTGAAAAGTTTGATCTTTTTCGGCGCTGTTTTTGGACGCCAGGCGAATATCAAAGCGAGCCGGCTGCAGCCCACCAGGGTGCACCTGCCCGATATCAGAATCGCCCACAAAGGCCGATTATACCCCACTTCAATCCACCCGGTCAAAATCCAGAAGCCCCCTGACGTCATGCCATTGCCGCGGGCGTTTGGGCGTATCCCAAGTGTCTGATGTTTGGGAGGATAACCTACCTGTCGATAGGTAGGTTTGTGTTAGAATGCAGGAACAGGTTCCGGGTTCATGCGTGAAACCTGTGGTTTCTGCAGTGAACTTCGGCACGAATCTGCAACGAGAGAGGCCGCGAACGGATAGGAGTGTCTGGTGGAGATTGAAAGCAGCGAGTCCCGTCAGCGGGTCTTGGATGCAGCCGAAAGGCTGTTTATGGAACATGGCTACGGCGCCGTGACCCTGCGGGACATTGCCCAGAGCCTGGGGATCCGCCAGGCTTCCCTGTACTATCACTTTCCCGAGGGCAAGGAGCAGCTCTACGTGGCCGTGGTGGAGCGCCTCATGGCCCGCCATCAGGCCGGGTTGGAGGAGGTCATCCAGCAGGCCGGGCCGGACCTGGCCGCACAACTGGAGGCTGTGACCCACTGGTTTGGAGGGCAGCCCCCCATCCACTTCCTGGGCATGATGCACGCGGACCTGCCGGCCCTTTCCCCGGAAGCCCGGGCCCTTGTGGCCCGGCTGGCCTACCAGGCCCTGTTCATGCCCCTACGCACGGCCTTCACCGCGGCCCAGGAGCGGGGAGAAGCCCGTCCCATCGATCCAGATTTGCTGGCCGGCCTCTTTGTCTCCATGCTGGATGGGATCACCTTCAGCCTCAGCCAACAGCAGCGCCTTTCGCGCCAGGCCATGTTCGAAGCCATGCTTTCCCTCTTTTTGGATGGCCTGCGTTCTCGTCCCCGATTCACATCACAGGATGAAAATCGTTGAAGATGAAAGCCAAAATTTTTCGCAAGCCCTTATTCTTTTCTGCCCTGTTGTTCTTGGTCGTACTGGTGTTGACCGTGGTTGGCCTGCAGGTTTGGGCCGGCCCTACAGCGCAAGATGAGCGGGTCAATGTGGAGTCGGCCGATCCCAATGCCCCGCCGTCCCCGGAGCTGGCCGCCATCACCGTGGACGCCCGGGTCGTGCCTGTACGGCAGGCCACCCTGAGCTTCCAGGCGGCCGGCATGGTGGCCCAGGTCCTGGTGACAGAGGGCCAGGCAGTGACGGCGGGTCAACGGTTGCTGGCTCTGGATGCGGCGCGGGAGCGCACCGCCGTGAGTCAGGCCGAAGCCACCCTGCGCCAGGCCCAGGCCCGCTATGACCAGTTGCGCGCCGGCCCCCAGCCTCAGGAGGTGGAACAGATGCGGGCCCAGCTGGCCGCGGCCCAGGCCCGGCTTGACCGGCTGCGGATGGCTTCGGCGCCCGGGCAGTTGGCCGCGGCAGAAGCCGCCCTGGACGCGGCCCAGGCCAATTTGCAGCAGGTTCTGGATGGGCCTTCCCAGCAGACCCTGATCGCCGCCCAGGCAGAGCTGGCCAACGCCGAGGCAGCCCTGCGGCAGGCCCAGGCCGCCTACGACCGGGTCAAGTGGCGCAACGACGTGGGCGCCCTGCCGGAATCCGCCGCCCTGCAGCAGGCTACCAACAATTACGAGGCCGCCCGAGCGCGATGGTTGGACCTGCAACAGGGCCCCACCCAGGCTGAGGTGGATGCGGCCGTGGCCCAGGTGCAGCAAGCCCAGGCCCGGGTGGATGAATTGAAGGCCGCCCTTTCGCCAGACCTGGCCGCAGCAGAGGCCGAGGTGCGCCAGTTCCAGGCCAGCCTGGAACTCCTGGAGGCGGGCCCCACGCCGGAAGAGCTGGCCGTGGCCCAGGCCGAGGTTGCCGCTGCCACCGCCGCCCTCCAGCAGGCGCTGGTAGCCCTGGGCCGAACGGAGTTGCGCGCCCCCTTTGACGGCACCGTGGCCCGGCTGGACATTAACCCGGGTGAGCAGGTCAACGGCGGCGAGCCGGTGCTCCAGCTGGCTGATCTCTCCCGTTGGGAAGTGCGTACTGAAGACCTGACCGAATTTGAAGTGGTGGGTATTCGAGTGGGGGCGCCGGTCCAGATAACTTTCGACGCCCTGCCCGGTCTGCGCCTTCCCGGCCAGGTGGTCCGGATTCGGCCCATCGGGGCTGATCAGCGGGGCGACATCGTCTATACCGCGGTCATCGCCCTGTTGGAGAGCGATGACCGGCTTCTGTGGAATATGACCGCAGTGGTAAACCTGGCGCCGGGCCAGGAATGAGCCATGGCTATCGGGAGCAGCAATAAAAGATGAAACAAGGACGCGTGGCCTTTCACCTGGCCTTCAAGGAAATCTGGCACAACCGAAATCGCTACCTGCTCATCAGCCTGGTGGTGGCCCTCATCACCACCCTGGTGCTCTTCATCGCGGCGCTATCCGAAGGATTGGCGCTCGGCAACCGGGAGTACCTGGAAAAGCTGAACGCCGAGTTGTTGGTCTATCAGGGCAATGTGGACCTCTCCATCGGGGCCAGCCGGCTGGGCCGTTCCAGGCTGAACGCCATCCGCCGGGTGGAGGGCGTGGCCGACGCGGGGCAGATCTGGACGGCCTCGGCCACTCTGGTGTTGGGGCCCGGCCAGGATCCGGTGGACATTGCCCTCATCGGCGTGGAGCCCGGTAAGCCCGGGGAGCCTCCGGCCCTTTTGGGGAGACCGCTGGCCCGCAGCCGGGGCAATGAGGTGATCCTGGACCGCAACACAGCCGTGCGTACCGGCCTGACGGTGGGCGACAAGGTCACCATCCAATCCATTCAGGGCACAGAGGAACAGTTCTATACCCTGGATGTGGTCGGCATCAGCGATGGCCAGAGCTTCCTGTTACAGCCATCCGTCTTCCTGCCCTACCTGACCTGGGAAAAGGTGCGCCCCCAAGGCGAAGAAGGAAATGCGGAGGGTGAGTTGGTTTCCAACCTGATTGCCGTCCGCCTGGAGCATCCCGAAGAGATGGCCGTTGTGGCCAGCCGCCTGACCCAACAGGTGGCTGGCATTCAGGTGGTCGATCGTCGAACCGCCTACGAAGCCACCCCCGGCTACACGGCCCAGAAAAGCACCCTGGACACCCAGCGCTACTTTACGTTCTTCATTGGCGTGCTGGTGGTGGGCGGCTTTTTCCAGATTCAGACCTTGCAAAAGGTCGCCCAGATCGGCATGCTCAAGGCCATCGGCGCTACCCCGTGGACCATCGCCCTGGCGGCCCTGGTGCAGATCGTTGCCATCAACGCCCTGGGGGTATTGTTGGGCAGCGGGGGGTCCCTGGCGCTCTCCCTCAGCTTCCCACCCACCATTCCCATCGTCTTCACGGGGCAGTCGGTGCTCTCTGCTGTCCTTGCCCTGCTGCTTATTGGCCCGCTGGGCGGATTGATCTCGGTCTGGATGCTGTTGCGGGTGGAGCCGTTGACCGCATTGGGGCTGGCCCAGTGAGCGGCCCAGGGGAACGGCGTTTGAGGAGTCCTTCTGGATGCCCGGAAGGATCCTGGAGACTAGAAGGCAGAAGCAGGAGGCGAAAGCATGGATGAAGCGCTCCAGGTAATAGAGGTCAGCAAGGTGTATGGCGAAGGGGTCACCGCGGTCACCGCAGTGGATCATGTGTCGCTGGCCGTGGCCCCTGGCGAATTTGTCGCCCTGGTGGGCCCCAGCGGCTCCGGCAAGACCACCCTGCTGGCCATCCTGGCCGGGCTCCTGCGGCCCACGACGGGAACCGTACGCATCGATGGTCAGGATCTGCATGCCATGGGGGAAGTGGAGCGAACCCGTTTTCGCGCCCGTTCCATCGGCTTTGCCTTCCAGTCCAACAACCTGGTGCCCTACCTGACAGCCCGGGAAAATGTGGAGCTTATGTTGCGCCTCAACGGGCAAGATGGTCGAGAAAATCGGCGACGGGCAGCGGAGCTGCTGGAGCGCCTGGGGTTGGGGGGCCGCCTGAACAACTACCCGGAACAGCTTTCCGGCGGCCAGCAGCAACGGGTGGCCATTGCCCGGGCCCTGATCCACGAGCCCAGCGTGGTCTTGGCCGATGAACCCACCGCCAGCCTGGACACCGAACGGGCCCACCAGGTGGTGGAGACCTTCGCCAGCCTGATCCACGAGCAGAACCGGGCCGGCATCATGGTGACCCACGACCTGCGCATGTGTCGGTACGTGGACCGGGTGGTGCGGATGATGGATGGCAAAGTCGTTCAAGTCCTCACCGATCGGGCCGAGATCCTGGCCCTGGCCGATTTCAGCGCCTTTCAGGAGGCAGCCTGACCAAGCGGCCGCCGTCTGCTGGGGAGTGCCAGCAGTGTTTGCCGTTTTCTCCGACTTTTGACGTAGAAACGGCTGCAGAAACTCCCGACATCTGACCGATGGCGGCGGGCGGCCAGGCTGATAGAATCCCATACAGAACAGAATTGGTGCATCTGTTCTCCTCCTTTCGGGTTTTCTTTCTCCTGGCAAATGCCGCCAATGGGTTCCCATTGGCGGCATTTGCTGTTGGATCGGCTTGACTCTACTGCACAAAGGTCAAATGAGGAAGCTGACCCGCGCAGATGAACGCTGCTTCGGGTTACTGTCTCCTGCGTTTCTTTGCGCCTTTGCGTTCAAAAATGCCCTTTTTGCAGGGAAGTCATCGGCTATTTGGCAGGCGCTGCCAGCGGAATCGGGATGCGCCGCCGTTGAACCTCTTCGGACTCCCCATCCTGCTGGAAGACCACCATCCACAGGGTATCGACCACAAACTGGGCGGCCAGGCCGATTTCCCGCAGCTGCTCCACCATCTCATCCGCCTCCGGTTGGGCCAATCCCAGGGCCAGGGTGATGTGGGGGATAAAGTCCGTCCGCTTCAATTCCGGGTAGAGGTCGCTGCGTAGCTCGGCCGTGGCCTGGTCCAGCTCTTCCTGAAGTCGGCGGAGCACCCGCATGCCCATGTCGTCCTGGTCGGTGAAGGAAAGGAAGACCGCGTGGTAGCGGGGGCGGGTCCAATCCGGCACGGCCCGGGGCTGGGCCAGGCGTACTTCAAACGGGTGATAGCGCGCGCAGACGGCCTCCACCCGTTCCTGGATTTGGGCCAGAGGGGCCCTGGCCTGGGCTGTGGGCAGCAGGGTGATGTGGCCACCCCAGGCTGGCCAGCTGGCGCCCGGTGTTTCCTCGGCCCAGCGGCGGAAGCGCCGTTCAATGGTCTCCGGCAGGAAGATGACGATACTGAAGGTATCCGGAGGAGGGCTCATGGACGGGTCACGCAGGGGCGGGATCGCCGGGATCGTCGCTGGCCGGGCCGGCCTGGGGTTTCAGCCGGTAGCGGAAGTCGCAGCAGGGCGCCCCTTCCATGATGGTCTGGGTGCGGGTGAGCTCCACGTCCGGGTTGAAACCCTGGATGAGGGCGTAGTCCCGGTTGCAGGAGAGGACGGCGCCCAGCTCGGGGATGCCCAGGGCCCGGTACAGCTCGGCATAGCGACAGCGAGTGACGTTGAAGGAAAATTCCTGGGGAGAACGGGCCACTTCCTGGATCTCCAGGGCATTGTCCCGAGTCCAGAACTGCAGGGACTCGGCGAAGTGCTCCAGGGAGTTGCCGCCCATGACATGGACCAGATCCCGGCCCTGCTCCTGGGCAATGCGGATGATGGTCTCCCGCACCACCGCCAGAACCTCGTCCCGGCCAAAGGCCTCCCCCAGGGCCTCCAGGATGGGGGCCAGGATGCGGGCTTCCACCTCCCGGCGGGTGAGCACACCGATGCGGGCGTTGAGATCGTCCGGTGGTGGAGTGGGCTTTGCGCCCGGTTGGACGGATGCGGTGGACTGGCTCATGGTGACATCTCCTTTCTCTGTGATGTCGCCGGCATGGGCCCTTTCACAGCCAGCCGGCCTGGGAATGCCCCCATTGTACCATACCCCGCCGCTGTGGCCGTGCCTCCGCGGCGTTCAGAACACCCGATGAGGGGAAATTTGACAGCCCGGGGCCATCCACCTATAATCGCGCCAGTCTGCCCGGTATGCAGACGAATTCGCGGCGGCTGATGCCGCCCCGGAGAAACCCAGCCTCGGAGAAACCCAGTCCAGAGTCATGCTTTCACTGCAATCCAGCCGTCTCAATTTGACCTGTTGCATCTGTCCAGGGCGGAGGCAGTGTCCTTCGGCTCTGGCCGGGTGACCCACGGGTTCGCCAGCCAAACCGACCCACTGCCTCCGCTGCGCAACCGGCGGTAGAGAAGTGGGGAGATGCGACCAACAGCGCTCAATCCCCTTGAGCGCTTTTTTATTGACCTGCATAGACCAGCGCCGCCGGATCTGCTCAGCCGGCGGCGTTTTTGTTTTTCTGCAAGCAGAAAGGAGCCTGCGTGACGGAACAAGGGAAAACGATGTCACAGCCGCAGACACAGCCCCGTCCACCCGGCCTGATCGTCCAGCCCGGGTGGCTGGCAGCCCATCTGGATGATCCCAGCCTGCGCCTGTTTGACCTGCGCCCGGAGGAAAGCTATCGGGAAGGACACATCCCCGGCGCCATCCACCTGGACCTGGAGGAGCTCCGCCACCAGGTGGACGGGGTGGAGGGGATGTTGCTTCCGGCGGACCAGTTCGCCCGGCGCCTGGGGGAGCTGGGGGTGGATCACACCACGTGGGTGGTGGCCTACGACGGGAACTGGGGACTCCTGGCGGCCCGCCTGGTCTGGTCCCTGGCCCGCTACGGCCACACGGGGGCGGCAATACTCAACGGTGGCGCGGACCGCTGGCAGGAGGAAGGCCACCCCTGGACCCAGGAGGTGGCCCGACCCCGGCCCACCACCTTCGTCCCTGTCCCCCGAGACGAACACCTGGCGGAGCGGGCATGGCTGCGTCGGCAACTGGGGCGGGCGGACCTGGTGGTGGTGGACACCCGCACACCTGGCGAGTATGCCCAGGGCCACCTGCCCGGCGCGGTCAACTGGGATTGGATGAACGGGGTGCCGGTGGGCAGCTGGGATGCCGTGCGTGATGACGATGGGCTGCGCACGGAGCTGGCCGTCCGGGGTATCACGCCAGATCGGGAAGTGGTGACCTACTGCCAGTCGGGCGTCCGTGCGGCCCACACCTATCTCCTGTTGCGCCATCTGGGCTATCCCCGGGTACGCAACTACGACGGTTCCTGGGCCGAGTGGTCCCACTATGGCGAGCCCCGGGAGCCGTGATGGATCCATCCATGCCAACCTTTCAGCAGCCGTGAGGGTTTATCATGAGCAGTAACCTGGAGCGTAACCGGCCCACCGGGTGGCAGGCCCTGGCCTGCTCCCTGGGCTACGAAGAAGGGATTCGGCTGGCGGCCCATGTACGGATGGGGTTGCTGGCCACCCTGGCTGCCCTGGCCATCCTGTTGATGGCCAGCGCCGTCGGCGGCGAGATGGGGCTCTTTTGGGCCTTTGGCCTGGCGTTTGGCTTTGTGTTGCAGCGAAGCCGCTTCTGTTTTGCCAGCGCGTTTCGAGACATTTTCCTGCTGCGCCATGGCCGCAACATGAAGGGCGTGTTGGTGGGGCTGGCCGTGGCCACGGTAGGCTTTGCCCTGCTCATGAGCAAGCAGGTGCCCAACCCGAGCCTGGGCATCCTGCCGCCCAGCGCCAACGTCCTTCCCCTGGGCTGGCACGTGGTGTTGGGCGGGCTTCTCTTCGGCCTGGGCATGGTGGTGGCCGGGGGCTGTGTCTCGGGCAGCATCTACCGCATGGGCGAAGGGTACGTGGCCTCGTGGGTGAGTTTCGGCGGCATCATGGTGGGCCTGCTGGTGGCCGGCTACACCTGGAACTGGTGGTGGGATCACCAGATCGCCAGTGGAGCCCGGCTCTGGCTGCCCGCCTATGTGGGCCATGGCGGCGCCGTGGCGTTGACCCTGGTGGGCCTGGCCGCGGTCTATCTCCTGGTGCTCTGGTGGGAGAGCCGGGGTGGGCTGGTGATCCCGGACCTGCCCTTCCGCGGCAGCGATGAGGAGACCTTTGCCGCCCGGCTGAACGACGCCCTGCGGCGGGTGTTCGTCCACGGCTGGACGGCCACCGTCGGGGGGGCGGTGTTGGGCGGGCTGAACGTCTTGCTCTTCCTGGCCTCCCACCCCTGGGGCTTCACCGGCGAGGTCTCCCGCTGGGTGATCGGCTTCACCAACTGGCTGGGCGTGGGGCCGGGGGAACTGGCCGGCGCGGCCAACCTGCCGGGCTGCGCCCTGGAGCTGGGCGATGGGGGGATTCTGCACCACATGCTGTTCCTGGTGTGGGGCATGGTCTTCGGTTCGTTCATCGCGGCCCTCTTTGCCGGCGAGTTCAAAATCCGGCTGCCCCGCCAGAAGAGCCGCTACGTCCAGGCCCTGGGCGGCGGCGTGGTGATGGGCTACGGGGCCGGCATCGCCATGGGCTGCACCATCGGGGCGTTCTTTTCTGCCATCCCCTCTCTGGCGGTCAACGGTTGGGTTTTCGCCGTCTTCCTGGCCATGGGCGCCTGGCTGGGGACACAGGTGATCCAGCGGATTCAGTAGGGATTGGGGATCCAGTGATTGGGGCGTGGCGTCGATTCGTCAATTGTTGAAAGATCAAATAAAGAAAGCGATGAGGAAGGAGGAGTGAAACGATGGCATTGAAGCAGTTGGATGTGCGGGGTGAGATCTGCCCCTACCCCATGATGAAAGCGGTGGAAGCGTTGAAGAAGTTGGGGCCCAACGACGAGGGCCTGGAGGTGATCACCGACCACGCGCCGGCCCTGGAGACCATTCCCACCCAGGCCGCACGGCTGGGCTATCGCGCCGATATCCAGGAGACCGGTTCCCCCGAATGGCGCATCACGTTGATCAGAGCCAAGTGAGGAAGGAACCCATGAACGTACGCAAGTGGATTCTCGTCCCCCTGTTGTTGCTGGCCGTGGTGGCCGGAGCCTGTGCTGCCCCGGCCGCGCCGGCTGCCAGCCCGGCCGGTGAACAGGCCGCGGCGCCGGAAGGCTATGCCCGGCCAGAGGTGTTGGTGGATACCGAGTGGGTCCTGGCCCACCTGGACGACCCCAACGTGCGCTTTATCGAGCTGGGCAGCCAGGAAGATTACGACGCCGGCCATCTGCCAGGCGCAGTCCACGTGGATCTCTTCGCCGACATGACCAACCCGGAGGATTCCACCCGCGGCCAGATCCTGACCCAGGAGGCCCTCTCCGCCCTGATGAGCCGCCTGGGCGTCACCCGGGACCAGACGGTGGTCTTCTATGACCGCAACGACAACCTGCTGGCGGCCCGGGCCTATTGGGTGCTGAAGTACTACCAGCACGAGGACGTGCGCATCTACAACGGCGGCACCAAACAGTGGGAAGCGGCCGGCCAATCCTACAGCACCGACCCGGTGGAGGTAGCGGCCACCGACTACGTGGCAGGCGAGCCAGACCTCTCCATCCGCACCACGGCCGAGTACGTGCTGGAGCATCTGGACGACCCGTCCACCGTGCTGTGTGACACCCGGAATCCCAACGAGTACGCCGGCACGGACGTGCGCGCGGCCCGGGGGGGCCACATCCCCGGCGCCATCAACGTCGAGTGGGTGCACGCGGTCAACAGCGACGGAACCTTCAAGGATGCCCGCAGCCTCTACGAGCTCTACACCAAAGCGGGCTTCACGCCGGACAAGGAGATCATCACCTACTGCCAGACCGGCGTGCGGGGCGCCCACACCTGGTTCGTCCTCCGGGAGCTGTTGGGCTTCCCCAACGTGCGCAACTACGACGGCTCCTGGGAGGAGTATGGCAACCGGGAGGATACCCCCATCGAGTCGTAGGTCGAAACCGGCGACAGCCCAGCATCAATAGCGGTAAATACCGGCTAAATACCACGGCAGAAATTCGGCGGTGCAGCCGCCGGTGGAAACCATCCGCGAGTTTCTGCCGGGCAAAGTGCGATGCCCTGCCACAAGGGCGTCGCACTTTTTATATTGGCCGGTTATATTATATTGGCCGGAGCCGCGCCGCGTCAGGGTGTAGTTATCCCACCGCAGGTAGAGCCCGCAGCTGGGCTTCGTCATGAACTTAAAGAGATGGCTCTACTGCACAAAGGTCAAATGAGCACGCTGACCCACGCAGATGAACGCGGATTCGGGTGATTCTCTCCTGCGTTTCTTTGCGCCTTTGCGTTCAAAAATGCCCTTTTTGCAGCGGAGTCAAGAGATACGAATCGCCCGGCATGCTTGAGCGAAGGGGGGTCGCGTGCTATACTCTGGCCGAAGGTTGGCGCCTGCGTCCGAAGCTGGGGACGGACTGTTGCCAGGAGCGGCGCATGGGGCGCAGGGGCGCAGGCCCGCCCGTCGCCACCCGGTTGGTCCGTCCGCACGATGTTTTCATCATGGGCACAAAGGAGATGTGCATGCACGCTTGGTGTCGGCTTCGACTCAATTCCCTGGCCAGGCATTGGATAGTGCTGGGGATCCTGATCCTGCTGGGGCTGGCCACTGTGACCGGGACGGCCCAGGCCGCCCAGATGGGCGGTGGCGAGACCTACTACCTGCCCGCTGGGGAGGTAATCCAGGATGACCTCTACGTGGCGGGGGGCGAAATCATCATCGACGGTACGGTGGACGGCGACCTCATTGCCGCGGGCGGCTACATCGAGGTCAACGGTGTGGTCACCGGCGATGCCATCCTGGCCGGTGGCGGCATCCAGGTGACCGGCGTCATCCAGGATGACGCCCGCCTGGCCGGCGGCGGCATTGTGATTTCGGGCGATGTGGGCGATGATCTGCTGGTGGCAGGCGGCGGGGGCCCCGGCATGTTTCTCTTCCCCACCGGTCCCCGGCAGGTGGCCCAGGGGATCCAGCTGTTGGGGAGCGCCACGGTGGGCGGTGATGCCTTCATCGTGGGCGGGCAGGGCGCGCTGGCCGGTTCGGTGGCCGGTGATTTGACGGCCGGCATGGGGGCCATTGACTTTAGCGGCCGGGTGGCGGGCAACGCTTCCCTGAACGCCAACACCTTGCGGGTCAACCCGGCCAGCCAGGTGGAGGGCGTCCTGCGCTACTCCACGCCCCAGGCCGAGGAAATTCCGGCCGGGGTGGCGGCCGCCGTGGAGTATGAAGCTCCCGCGAGCCGGGAAGAAACCACACCGGGCCGCAACCCCTTCCTGGGCTTCCTGGGCTGGATCTTACGGACATTTCTCATCCTGCTGGGGCTGTTGCTGTTGGCGTGGATCCTGCTCCGGCTGGCTCCTCGCAGCCTGACCGGGCCGGCCGAGGCCCTGGCCACGCAGCCGGTGGAGGCCGGCATCTACGGCGTTCTGGCGGCGGCGGCAGTGCTTCCCGTGGCGGCGGGCCTGGCTTTTCTGGCCGGCCTGTTTTGGGGGTGGTTTTCCGGCGGCCTGGTGGTGCTGGCCTTTCTGCTGGGGGCGGCGGCCCTGCTCTGGCTGCTCAGCCCCCTGGTGACCGGCCTCTGGCTGGGGCGGCAGCTTGCGCCCTACGTGGGGCTCTCCGCCGGGGATTCCCTCCCGGCCCTGATCCTGGGCGTGGCTGTGATCGTGGTGGTCAGCCGGGTGCTGGGGGCCGTGCCCTGCGTGGGGGTGCTGGTGGCCGGCACCATCTACCTGTTGAGTTTTGCCCTGGCCGTCGGCGGCCTGTTCTTGAGCTGGCGAGGGCAGCGGGGCCAGGCTATCCCCCTGCCGGAGCCTGCCTCTTGATGGGAGCGGGGAGAGAACGGTACAGCCATGGAGATCCATGAGCAGCTTTATCCTGGCGACGTGGTGGAAATGCGCAAGGCCCACCCCTGTGGCGGCCAGACCTGGGAAGTGGTGCGGGTCGGTGCGGACATCGGTCTGGTCTGCCAGACCTGTGGGCGACGGGTGCTGTTGCCCCGGCGCAAATTTGCCCGCCAGGCCCGGCGTTTTGTCCGACGGGGCCGCCCGGGGATCAACGGAGAGGATGAACAAGTAGCATGAAGCGTGCGGATCTGATCAACTACCTGGACGAATATCTGCGCATCGAGGAGATCAAGGACTACGGCCCCCAGGGGCTGCAGGTGGAAGGGCGGGAAGAGGTGCTGCGCATCGTGGGCACGGTGGATGCCGGCCTGCCCTGTGTGGAAGCGGCCCTCCGACGCCAGGCCGACCTGCTGTTGGTGCACCACGGCATCTTCTGGGGGGAGGCCAGGCCCCTGCGGGGTTCCTTTGGCCGCCTGGTGCGCACCCTGGTGGAGGCCAACCTGAACCTCTACGCGGCACACCTGGCCCTGGATGCTCATCCAGAGGTGGGGAACAATGTGGAGCTGGCCCGTCGTTTAGGGTTGGAGGTGATCGATTGGTGGGCGCCGGTCAACGGCGTCAACCTGGCCGTCCTGGCCGTCGCGCCCCACGGGATCAAGCTGGACTACCTGGTGGATCGCTTCGAGCAGCTGGTGGGGCCGGTGAAGCTGGTGCAGTCCCACGGCCCCCGCATCATCCACCGGGTGGGGATCCTCAGCGGTTCGGGTGCCCGGCAGATCCAGGAGGCAGCGGCCCTGGGCTGTGATACGTTCCTGACCGGGGAAACCAGCCATGCCCAATACTACGAGGCTCTGAATGCCGGGATCAACGTCATCTACGGGGGGCATTACACCACCGAAACGGTGGGGGTACAGGCCCTGGGGCAGCATCTGCAGGCGGAATTCGACATCGAGTTCGAGTTTATCGACATCCCGACCGGGATTTAAGCCACCCGAAAGGGGGGCTGTCCCCTGGGGGACAGCCCCGTTCCTGCCATCCCGGGGCAGCCTGGCGACTGGCGGGATGGCATCGACCGGTTCACTCCCGGGGCATGGGCTTGACGCCGGTGGCCTCTTCAAAGAGCCGGGCCACTTCCCCCTCCTCGGCATGGCGACCGGTGGCCTTTTTGCTGTAGATCAGCCGGTCGTCCACGGTGACTTCAAACCGGCCGCCGCTGGAAGGGATGAGGGTGAACTGTTCGATGACGGGCGTGTATTTTTCCAGCATCTCGGCCATCAGACTGATGGCCCGGGGCGTGTAGTTTCACTGCACGCAGTATTCGATGCTGACCCGATACTTCTGCATGATGCAACCTCCTTCCATGATGGGGGTACGCACCCCTTTGGGAGGCCACAGCAGCGAACAACGGGCTGCCAGCGGGTATCTCCCAAGGTGGGACGCACCCGTTTGGTTTGGTTGTACCGTCCCCGACCCGGACGGGGTCACCGTGAGGGGACGATGACTGCGGTAAGAATCGGTTGATGGTTGTGGCACGAGCAGATAGACTGTCCCACGCCACATCTTTTTATTGTACGGGAATGTTCCGTTTGGGGCAAGCCTATCGGAAATGCTATAGTGAGGACTATGGAGAATCGAGACGTACCTGAGAAAGCCGGCCAGCTCCCCCCGGAGAAGTCCACGTCGGACGGGGAGACGAAACGATGGAGCCGGCGCTTTTTCCTGAGCGGTATGGCCAGCGGCGCCGCGGCCCTCTGGATGGCCGCCTGTCGCCGTTCCTCGTCCCCCTCGGCGGACCCCACGGCCACCGCCACCCCCGTTTCCCGGTCCAGCCCCCTTTCACCCGCCGGATCGGATACCCTGGACCATCGGGCCTACCTGCCCCTGGTGAGCAAGGATGGCGCTCCTGCGGAGGCTGCCCTCCTGCCCGATCCCACGGAGACGCCCACGCCCACCCAGACGCCGGCGCCGCCCACCCCCACGCCGACGCCGGTGGCCACACCCTTTCCCCCGGGCCCGCCCAGTAAGCTGGGCATCCACGTGGAGCGCAACCTGCCCCAGCTCTTCGACCTGCTGGCCACCCAGGCGGTGACGGTGGTGACGACCCTGGAGCTGGATCCGAACTTTGCTGCCCAGATCAAATCCACCTCGCCCAGGACCCGGCTGATCGGCCGCATCCACGTGGAGCAGGCCAACCTCTCTCAGATGGACCCCGCGGCCGCGGCCCGGGCCTTCGTGGAGCAGCTCCTTCCCTACGCGGACGATCCCCGGCGCCGTCCCTACTTCGACGGCTGGATCTCCTTCAACGAGCCGGTGGCCGCCAATCCCGACGAGATGAAGCGGCTGGCCGATTTCGAGGCCGAGCGGACCCGGCTGCTGGGCGAGCGGGGCATCCGCAGCGTGATCGGCAATTTCGGCACGGGCCAGCCCACCGGGGAACAGCCCTTCGAGCTCTGGCCCTACTTCTTCCCGGCCCTGCAGGCCGCCCAGGAGTATGACGGCTGGCTGGGTCTGCATGAATACTCGGCGCCCACCATCTACTACCTGACCACCCGGCAGGATCAGGGCCGTTATCCGGGCATCTCGCCCGAGGATACCGGCTGGCTGACCCTGCGCTATCGCCAGGTCTACCGCCAGATCCTGCAGCCCAACGGCCTGGCCATCCCCCTGGTGATGACCGAGTTGGGGGTGGACGGCCTGGTCTCCAACCGGCCGGGCCCGCCCGATGCCCACGGCTGGCAGGACTTCCAGGAATACTGGCGGGAGAATGGCTACGGCCTGTGGGGGCCTGGCGCCTACATCGAGCAACTGGTCTGGTACGATGAGGCCATGCGTCAGGACGACTACGTCATCGGCGGCTGCATTTACGGCCTGGGCACCAGCTCCCGCTGGCTCAGCTACGATATCAGCGGGCCGGCCGCGGCCGTGCTGCAACAGTATCTCAGCGTGCACGCGCCGGTATAGTCAACAACCCTACGGCACCCCGCCCATTACCCAAACCAACACCAATGGAACCAACGCCAATGGGGAGATATTCATGAGCCTGGTTGAGATCCATGCACGCCTGGCGGACACCAGCACCCTCTTTGTGGCCATCCTGGGGCTGTGGGCGCTGTTCCTGCGGCTCCGCTCCCGGCCCCTGGACGCCAGCTGGTACGGCGCGGCCGTGGTGGCGGAGCTGCTCCTCCTGGTCCAGACGGGGCTGGGGGCCCTGCTCTACTGGCAGGGGCTGGATGTGGCCTTGCAGCGCCCATTCATGCACATCCTCTACGGCGTGGTCGCCCTCATTACCCTGCCTGCCGCCTACACCTATTTTGGCAACCTGGAGGATGAGCGGGTGAAGTCCCTCTCCATGGCGCTGGTCTGCTTTTTCCTTTGGGGGATTCTGCTGCGGGCCACCTACGTGGCCCGCTTTCCGCCGCCCGCCTTTTGAAGGAGGGGGGAGGGATGGGCCCAGCAAGCAGCGCCCCTACAGCGGCGTCCGTCCCATGGAAGAACTCCAACGATTGTAAACGGTACCCGCCGTCTGGCGCCTACTTGTTTTGATATCTGCTTCCTGCTAAAATTGGGCTGGTTTCATGGCTCGGTACGTTGAAAAAAGAGTAGGGAGTATGTCCAAACAAGTTCTGGTCTTGAATGCCAGCTACGAACCCTTGAGTCTGGTCTCCGTACGGCGAGCGATTGTCCTTTTGTTGCGGGAGAAGGCGGAACTTTTGGAGGCGACCCAGCAGATGTTGCACAGCTCTAGTTGTTCCATGCCGGTGCCGCTGGTGATCCGCCTGGTCCACTACGTGCGCCTTCCCCACCGCCGGGTGCCTGCGACCCGCGCGGCCGTGATGCTACGGGACGCCTACACCTGCCAGTACTGTGGCGACGCGCCCGGCCGTACCAACCTGACCGTCGATCATGTGGTGCCCCGGAGCCGGGGCGGCTCCCATGGCTGGGAGAACCTGGTCACCGCGTGCACCCGCTGCAACCAGAAGAAAGGCTCCCTGACGCCCGAAGAGGCGGGCATGTCCCTGCGACGGAAACCGTTCGAGCCTAGCTACGTGGCCCTGGTCCTGTTGAGCAACCCGGTGGCTGCTGCCCGGTGGGAAGATCTGGTCAACGGCTCCCGGGAGACCATCCGGCCGATTCCCATCGGCGCCACGCCCTAAACCCGGCATGGGAGGATGCGCGGCCGTGGGAGCCAGCCGGGCCGCACCCTGCTGTTCTAAATCAAAACGAGCCTGGTCTTTATGTCTACCTACAGCGCGCGCGAAAACGCCCGAAAAGAAACCATCGAAGCCATCGTGCGGCGGATCGCCGATCTCAACGAACAGTCGCTCACCCAGCTCTCCCAGTACATCAGCTACCTCAAATGGCAGGAAGAGCTCTGGCATAGCCTGCTGGACGAGGAAGCCCAGCCCGGCCCCGATCAAGTCCTCATCTGGCAATATGACTTCCTGGAAGGCTTTCCCGCCGCGCGCAAAGTCTCCACCCGCCAGCCGGACCTGATGGAGATCAAGGTGGGCATGGCCCACTGTGGCATGGTTCAACAGATGGCCCTGTGGGAGCATCCGCCGGTGGTGGGCAGCGCCGTCTGCGAATACCAGATCCACGTGCCCAGCCAGGTGGATACCCTGCGCCTGCGCTTCGGCGTCGGGATCCGGGACGGCGCCCTGATGGAAGGGGACAACTGGTGCGCCTTCCGCATCTACGTCAACGGCGTGCGCATCTGGAGTACCACCAAGCAGACCAACGAGTGGGAACGCTACATCATTGACCTGCCCAGCCTCTCCGGCCAGGATATCGTCGTCCAGTTTGTGACGGACGGCCTGGGCGACAACCGGTGGAACTGGGCCGTCTGGGCGGAACCCATGCTCCTGGGCTACGGACCCCGCCAGGCCACCTGAAGCCAGTCACACCGGCTGGCCATCGTCTCGCCTGTGCCTCCTGCCGTCCGTCCTTTTCCCCTGGCGAGGAGTGAAATGTCTCAAGAATCCCGGCAGACCCGTCCTTTTCCCTTCGGACAGGCGGTGGTCTGGGAGCCGGACCCCGCCTGGATGGCCGCCAGCAACCTGCAACAGTTCATGACCCGCCACGGCATCGCCAGCTACGATGAGCTGTGCCGCCGGGCCACGGCCGACATCGGCTGGTTCTGGCAGGCGGCGCTGGAAGATCTGGGCATCGAATTTTATCAGCCCTACACCCAGATCGTGGACCTCAGCGCCGGCGTGGAATTGCCCCGCTGGTGCGTGGGGGGCAGGATGAACATCATCCACAACTGCCTGGACAAGTGGCAGTCCACACCGGTGCGCAACCGGGCCGCCCTGCGCTGGGAAGGGGAAGAAGGGGACCGGTGCACCCTCACCTACGCCGACCTGCACCAGGAGGTGAACCGCTGCGCCAACGCCCTCCGTCAGTTGGGGCTGGGCAAGGGGGACCCGGTGGGCCTCTACATGCCCATGGTGCCGGAGCTGGCCATTGCCCTGCTGGCCGTGGCCAAGATCGGCGGCATCATCCTGCCTCTCTTCAGCGGCTACGGCCATAGCGCTGTGGCCACCCGCCTGGCCGATGCCCAGGCCCGGGCCATTTTCACCGCCGACGGCCTCTATCGCCGGGGGCAGCCCGTGGCCCTGAAGCCCGTGGTGGACCAGGCCCTGGCCCAGGCGCCCACGGTGGAGCATGTGATCGTCTTCAACCGCACGGGCCAGCAGGATTTGCCCTGGACGCCCGGCCGGGACCACTGGTGGCATGAGCTGGTCCACAGCCAGCCGGCCCAGGCCCCCACCGAGCCCACCGAAGCAGAAGACATGCTCATGATCATCTACACCAGCGGCACCACCGGGCGCCCCAAGGGTGCGGTCCACACCCACTGCGGTTTCCCCATCAAGGCGGCCCAGGACCTGCGCCATGCCATGGACCTCAAGCCCGAGGATACCCTCTACTGGATGACCGACATGGGCTGGATGATGGGGCCGTGGGAAGTCTTCGGCGCCCTGCTCAACGGGGCCACCATGGTTTTCTATGACGGCGCGCCCGACTACCCGGACGTGGACCGGGTCTGGGCGCTGGTGGAGCGCCACCACGTCACCCACCTGGGCGTCTCCCCCACCCTGATGCGGATGCTGAAGCGGGCTGGCCTGGAACCCGTGCGCCGGCATGACCTCTCCAGCCTGCGTCTGGTCGGCTCCACAGGCAGCCCCTGGGATCCCGAGAGCTGGCGCTGGCTCTTTGAACAGGTTCTGGAAGGGCGCAAACCCATCCTCAACTACTCCGGCGGCACGGAGATCAGCGGCGGCATCCTCTGTGGCAACCTGTTCAAGCCCCTGAAACCCTGCTCCTTTGCCGGGCCCGTGGTGGGCATGGACGCAGATGTGGTGGACGACGCGTGCAACCCGGTGCGGGGCGCGGTGGGTGAGCTGGTGGTCCGCCAGCCCTGGATCGGCATGACCCGCAGCTTCTGGCAAGACCATGATCGCTACCTGGACACCTACTGGCGCCGGTTCCCCGGCCTGTGGGTTCACGGCGACTTTGCCGCCATTGACGAGGATGGCCTCTGGTACATCCTGGGGCGCAGCGACGACACCATCAAGGTGGCCGGCAAACGGTTGGGGCCGGCGGAGGTGGAGGCGGTGCTCAACGCCCACCCGGCCGTGGTGGAGTCCGCCGCCATCGGCGTACCCCACCCCCTCAAGGACCAGGAAGTGGTCGCCTTCTGCGTGCTCCAGCCGGAGTACGAGCCGTCGGATGCCCTGCGCCAGACCTTGCTGGACCAGGTGGCTGCCGCCCTGGGGAAGCCCCTTCGTCCCCGGGAGGTGAAGTTTGTCACCGCCCTGCCCAAGACCCGCAACGCCAAGGTGATGCGGCGGGTCATCCGCGCGGCCTACCTGGGCGAGCCCCTGGGCGACCTGACCAGCCTGGAGGATCCGGACACGGTGGAGGCGATCCGCCGCGCCGTGTAACCCAAACCCATTTCGAGAAACCCCTGTGAACCTGATCACCGTTGAAAACCTGACCAAACATCTGGGCGAACGTTTGCTCTTCGACGGCGCCCATCTGCAGATCAACCGGGGCGACCGGGTCGGCCTGATCGGCGTCAACGGCAGCGGAAAAAGCACCCTCCTGCGCATCATCGCCGGCCTGGAGCCCCCGGACGCGGGCACCGTCACCATCTGGGGGGGCGTGCGGGTGGAGTACCTGCCCCAGGAGCCGGAGCTGGACGAACGGCTCACCGTCCTGGATCAAATTTTCGCCAGCCCTTCGGAGTCCATGCAGCGCCTGCGTGCCTACCAGGAAGCGGCCCAGGCCCTGCAGCAGCGGCCCGAAGATCCGGCCGTCCAGGCCCGCTTTGCCGAGATCACGGCGGAAATGGAGCGCACCGGCGGCTGGGCCGCGGAAGCCAACGCCAAGGCCGTGCTGACGCGCCTGGGCATCACCGATTTCCAGGCGCGCATCGGCGAACTGAGCGGCGGCCAGCGCAAGCGGGTGGCTCTGGCCCGGGCCCTCATCGAACCAGCCGACCTCCTGATCCTGGACGAACCCACCAACCACATCGACGCGGAGACCGTGGCCTGGCTGGAGGAGTACCTGGCTGCCTTCCCCGGCGCCCTGCTCATGGTCACCCACGACCGCTACTTCCTGGACCGGGTGGTCAACCGCATTGTGGAACTGGACCGCCGACAACTGGTCAGCTACAGCGGCAACTACACCCGCTATCTGGAGGAGCGGGCTGCCCGTCAACAACGCCTGGCCGAAGCGGAACAGAAGCGCCAGAAGCTGCTCCAGCGGGAGCTGGAATGGCTCCGGCGCAGCCCCATGGCCCGGGGCACCAAGCAAAAAGCCCGCAAGCAACGGGTGGAGGAATTGCTGCAGATCCGCTACGACCGGGGCGACGAGACCGTCTCCATGGCCCTGGCGGGCCGACGCCTGGGCACCCAGGTGCTCCGGGCCCAGGGCCTGGTCAAACGCTTCGACGGCCGGCCGGTGGTCAACGGCGTGGACCTGGAGCTGGAACCCGGCGAACGCGTGGGCATCCTGGGGCCCAACGGCGCCGGCAAGAGCACCCTGTTGGACCTCCTGGCCGGCAAGCTCGAGCCGGATCAGGGCACCGTCCACTGGGGCGAGACGGTGCGCCTGGGCTACTACGATCAGGAAGGCGACGATCTGGACGACGACCTGCGGGTCCTGGAGTTCATCGAACAGGAGGCGCCCCTCATCCACACCAAAGACGGGTCCCGGGTGGAAGCGGCCCAGATGCTGGAGTGGTTCCTCTTCCCCCGCCCCATGCAGCGGGCGCGCATCGGCAGCCTCAGCGGCGGCGAACGGCGTCGCCTCTACCTCCTGCGCACCCTGGTGCACCAGCCCAACGTGCTGCTCCTGGATGAGCCGACCAACGACCTGGACATCCAGACCCTGACCGTGCTGGAAGAATTCCTGGACCACTTCAGCGGCTGCGTGGTGGTGGTGAGCCACGACCGCTACTTCCTGGACCGGACGGTAGACTTCCTGGTCAGCATGGAAGATGGCCGCCTGGGCCCCCGCTACCCCACGCCCTACGAGACTTTCCAACGCCTGCGCCAGGCCGCCACCCCGGACGACCGCCGGCCCCCTGAACCGACCCGGCCGACCCCGCCTCCGCCGGCCTCCCGACAGGCCCGGGGTCTGAGCTGGAAGGAGCAGCGGCTGCTGGAGGAGCTGGAAGCCCGCATCGATGAACTGGAGCAGCGCCGGGAAACCCTCCTGGCGGAGATGAACGGCTGCGGCGATGACTACCTGCGCCTGCAGGCCCTCTCCGCCGAGCTGGAAACGCTGGACGCGGAGCTGGAGTCCACCCTGGAACACTGGCTGGCCCTGTCTGAACGGGCCGAGGCCGTATAACTCAAGCTCTTCTGACCCCAAATCTGACCTAAAGGCTGGATCATGTCCTACGATTTTGCCCGTTATCTGAACATTCGTAGCGCCATCAATCCTGTGCTGTCCCCGGACGGACAGCGGGTTGCCTTCCTCAGCGACATCACCGGGATCTTTCAGGCCTGGAGCGTGGGCATCCAGGGGGAAGGGGTGGCCCGATGGCCTCGCCAACTCACCTTCTTCAGCGACAAGATTTGGGAGATCCACGGCACGCCGGCGGCCGACCATCTGCTGGCCGTGGGCGATGTAGCCGGCAACGAGCGGCAACAGTTTTACCTGATCACCAACTACGGCGCCGGCGAGGGCGGGCGGGAAGGCCACCACGTGATCCGCCTGACCCAGGACGATCAGGCCATCCACACCTTTGGCGCCTGGAGCCAGGATGGCCGACGTCTGGTCTACACCAGCAACGCCCGCAACCAGGTGGATTTCGACCTCTACCTGCTGGACCTGGAGAGCGGCACAGCCCGCTGCCTGCGGGAGTGGGCGGGGCGACGGAGTGTGGTGGCCTGGGGCCGCGGCGACCGCGCCATCCTCAGCGTAGACACGGTGGCCACCGAGCAGATCGAGCTCTACCTGCTGGATCTGGAGAGCGGCCAGGAGCGGCACCTGGCCGCCGGGCAGCCCCATGCCCGCTACAGCGAAATCCGCTGGGTGCAGGACCAGGTCTACCTGCTCAGCGACCGGCTCCATGACCGGGGCGCCCTCTGCCGCCTGGATCTGGCCAGCGGCGAACTGGAGCCCCTGCTCTTCGCCGAGGAGCTGGACGCCGCGGCGGCGCCCCATCGGGGGGAGTTGGAGCTGCTCGCGGTGGCGCCCCAGGGGGATCAGGCGGCGCTCACCTACAACGGCGACGGGTACAGCCACCTCTTCCTGGTGGATCTGGTCAACCGCCGCTGGCGCCGGGTGGAGTCCCTGCCCTTGGGCGTGATCGGCCACCTCCAGTTCAGCCGGGACGGCCGCCGGCTCATCCTGGACCTGCAGAGCCCGGTGCAGCCGCCGGATATCTGGCTGCTGGAGCTGGAGACGGTGGAGGCGCGCCAGCTCACCTTCAGCAACCTGGCCGGCCTGGACCCGGCTACCTTCGTGGCGCCGGAGCTGATCCGCTACCCCACCTTCGACGGACGCTCCATCCCCGCCTTCTTCTACCGGCCCCGCCAGTCACCGCCATCCCAGGGCTATCCCTGCATCCTCTACGTCCATGGCGGCCCGGCGGGCCAGCAGCGGCCCGACTTCGATGTGCGCTTCCAGTATTTCCTGCACCGGGGCTACGCCCTGCTGGTGCCCAACGTGCGGGGGAGCACCGGCTATGGCCGCCACTACATGATGCTGGACGATGTGGAGCGCCGCCTGGACAGCGTGGCGGACCTGAAGCACGCGGTGGCCTGGCTTCACCAGCAGCCCCTCATCGATTCCCGACGAATTGCCATCTACGGGCGCAGCTACGGCGGCTACATGGTCCTGGCTGCCCTGACCGAGTATCCGGAGCTCTTCGCGGCCGGCATCGACGTGGTGGGGATCGCCAACTGGGTCACCTTCCTGGAGCGTACCAGCCCCTGGCGGCGGGCCCACCGGGAGCGGGAGTACGGCAGCCTGGCCGAGCACCGGGCGTTCCTGGAGCGGATTTCACCCATCCACAAGGCCGACCGCATCCGTGCGCCCCTGTTGGTGCTGGCCGGCGACAACGACCCCCGGGTGCCCCTGTTCGAGTCCGAACAGATCGTGGCCCGGGTGCGGGAAGCGGGGGGCACAGTAGAGTTCGTCCACTACCCGGACGAGGGGCACAAGTTCAGCAAGCTGGCCAACCGCATCGACAGCTTCACCCGCATGGCCGATTTCCTGGACTGGCATCTGGGCGGGGAGGCGGGCTGAGCGCTGGCCCGTTTGCACGGCTTTTTCAGGCATGCTACACTGACCACCCATCCAGCCCAGGATGGCGTAACCCTGCCCCTATCATCGTTGGAGATGACATCGAGCCATGCAAGAGGTGACCTGTTTCCGCTGTGGCCATGTGGCGTATGTGACGCCGGACGCATCCAACTGTCCCTCCTGTGGCCAGGACCTCCAGCAGTTGATCCCGCCGGAATTTGTGTCGGGCTACTTCTATGAGCGGGCCAGCCACATCGCAACCGGCGGCAACTGGCAGGCCGCCCTGGCCGAGGTGGAGCGCGGCCTGGTCCTGGTGGACAGCGCAGAGCTGCGGCTTCTGGCGGCCATCCTGGCCAAGCGGCTGGGGCGTTTTGAGCAGATGCGCCGCCATGTGGCCGCCATCCCGGTGGATGACTCCCTGCGCCCCGAAGCGGAGTGGCTCATCCGCTCCCACCAGGAGGAGCAGCGATTGCGCCGGGCCGGCGCCAGGCGGGTCCGGCCGGGGAGCCGTGGGCGGAGCTCTTCGCCGGCTACGGCCTCTTCTGCCTTCGTGGAGCGGGCCTTCCTGGCCGACCAGGGGGCGGATGCCCGGCGGGCCGAAAAGGGCCAAACCGTCTTCGGCCTGGCCACATGGACGGCGGTGGGCCTGGCTTTTCTGTTGGTGGCGGCCATCGGCGTGGGAGTCTCCTGGTGGGGGAGGGCGCTGCCGTCCCAGGACGTCACATCTGCGTCGGCCACGGCCACCGGGCCGGAGCCTGGCCTGGGCCAGGAGGCGGAGGGCGGGACCACGCCCACTCCGGAGGGCCAGCCCACTCCTGTGCTCACCCCAATCCCCAGCGCGACCATCCCGGGTGACCTGGTTCTCAGCCCCACCGCGTCACCGGCGCTGGCAGATGCCGGCACGGGCGGGAACGTATTGAGCCTGGCAGGCTTTGATCTGGAGCGTCTGCTGCGAGAAGCGGGCCACGAGGAGTTGCTTGGGCTGGGGATCCAGGCCCAGGTGCAGGGAAACCGGGTGATCCTCCAGGGGATTGTCCACCTGGATGCCCAGCGTCGGCTGCTGAAGGAGTTGTTGGAAGCGGTGCCCGGCGTGGCTGAGGTGAGCACCGTCAACCTGCTGCTTCGCCCCCTGCCCACCTACACGGTGCAGGCCGGCGATACCCTCTGGAGCATTGCGTACGACATCTACGGGGATCCAACGCGCAAGGACGACCTGTACGCGCAGAATCGAGACATCCTGCGCTCGCCCGATGCCCTGGACGTGGGGATGGTCCTGAAGGTGCCGCCCCTGGAGTAGGGGGTTGCCTTGACGACCGGCGGGCGCACCCCGGGGGCAGCTCCCAGTACAGTTTACCGGCGCAGCTACCTGGGGGGATGCATGGGCATGACTACGTGGAGGAATTCTTCCTCGCCCATGCCCAGGGGGCGAATGGTGCCCGGCCGGGTGCTTTGGGTGGTCTCCAGCACCACCTGGGGCTGGTCGATCTGGCTGAGGACGTCGATCAGGAAGCGGGCATCGAAGGCGATTTCCAGCTCCTCCCCTTCCACCAGGGCATCGATTTCGTTGACGCTGTCTCCCATTTCCGCGCTGGTAGCCGTCAGCCGGAGCTGTCCCCCCTCCTGACCGCCCGGCCCGGGCGTGACGCCCAGGCGCACGATGTTGGCGTTGTCCCGGGCGAAGAGGTAGGCCACCCGCACGGCCTTGAGGAACTGGGCGGTGTCCACCACGGTTCGGGTGTTGTAGCTTTTGGGGATGATGGCCCGGTAGTCCGGGAAGCGGGCATCGATGAGCTGGCTGATGAGTTCCACCTGCTGGAAGCTGCCCCGGCTTTCACTTTTGCCCCGAAGCTTGAAGAGGATCTGGTTGCGGGCCTGGGTGACCAGCACCTGGACCGGCTGTTCTTCGTCTGCGTCGGCGCTGATGCGGGCCAGTTCGCCCAGGCTCCGGGCCGGCACGATCACCTTGATGGGCTCCCGCTGGGCGCCCTCTGGCTGCGTCCCGGCTAGGAGAACGCTGCGGATGCTGAGCCGGTAGCCATCGGTGGCGGCCATGGTGAGGCGGGTGCCGTCGGCCTCCGGCACGAAGTTGACCTCCACGCCGGTCAGGGTGGGGCGGCTTTCATCGGTAGAGGCGGCAAAGATCACCTGGTCGATCATCTTGCGCAGGCCAGGGGCAGCCAGCTCGATGCGCACACCCTCCAGTGTCTCCACCTGGGAGGAGGCATCCCCCTGGGGGTCGTCCGCGGTGGGCAGGATGGGAAAGTCGGCGGCATCGATGCCTTTCATGTTGGCATCGTAGCGGGCGCAGTGGAGGTGCAGGGTTTGGGTGCGCACCGACAGCTCCATGTCGATGCGTTCCGGGGGGAGGCTGTTGACGAATTCGCTGAGCAGGCGGGCCGGCACGGTGATGGCGCCTTCATCTTCCACCTTGGCGCCGATCCAGCAGTTGATGCCGATTTCCAGATTGGTCGCGGCCAGCCGGAGCTGGTTGTTCCGGGCTTCCAGGAGAATGTTGCCCAGAACGGGCAAGGTGCTTCGGGTTGAGACGGCCCGGCTGACGATGGAGAGTCCTTTGGCCAGATTTTCTTGAAGACAGCTTACCCGCACTGGGTCCTCCTGCTAGCTGCTTGGCGTTCCTGGGTTGAAAGTGGATAGCACTGATATGGCTGATATTGTTATGGACGTTTGCCAGGTTGGTACTGCATATCAGGGCATGTCAGGTGAGCGAGATAATGTCGGCCCAAAGTATATCATATCCTTCTGTAATTGCGAATTGTTTTCCCAAGAAAGGGCGTAGTTCACAATCGTCGGGGATCGCCCATCGGACGCCGCCGTGTTGAACTTTACGCATTTTAAAGTACGGATTTGCCAATTCCTTTAGAATCGCGGTATACATGGCTTTACTGCAAAAAGGTCCAATTAGGACGCTGACCCAACATCAAACTTCTAATATAGCCCTTCAGGAGCTTGCCACAAAGGCGCATCGCCCCGAAACGCCCTTATCACCGCTTTGCCGCCTGATGACAACTCTGCCTTGCACCCCTATTGGCTTTCTCCTCACGCAGCAGGCATGCATTGAGCAACCCCTGCCCCTGGAAGGTGGAGGATGGGGCGGATGCAACCACATTTGTCTGGCCGGGTAGGTGAATCAGCCCTGTATATGAGTCTGCCCTGTTCGAGATGAGAAAGGAGAAAACGGACATGTCTAAGCGACTGTGGAGCTTCCTGGTGCTCGTGGTTTGGGTGTTGGCGGCGTGTGTCCAGCCTATCCAGCCCACGATTAAAATCGGTATCAACGCGCCACTGACGGGCGATATCCCCAAGGTGGGGGAGGGCACTAAGTTCGCTGCCGAGCTATGGCTGGAAGAGATCGGCGGCGCCATCACAGTGGGCGGCCAGGAGTATCAGGTTGAATTAGTCATCGAGGACAACGAGTCCAAGGGGGAATCAGCTGCGGCCGTCAACACCAAGCTCATCACCCAGGATGAGGTGCTGGTGATCGTTGGCCCACAGGCCTCTAAGCAGGCCGTGCCGGCCGGCGGTGTGGCCAATGACCTTGAGACACCCATGATCAGCCCGTGGTCGACCAACCCCAATACCACCCTGAATCGGCCATGGGTGTTCCGCACACCGTTCCTGGATCCCTTCCAGGGTCCGGTGGTGGCCAACTTTGTTACCGAGGAGTTCGGCTTTACCAAGGCTGGGGTCCTGTATGACATCGCCAGCGACTACCCCAAGGGCCTGGCCGAGTTCTTCAAGTCGGCCTGGGAGGAGCTGCACGGAGAGGGTTCGGTGGTGTCCTTTGAGAGCTTCACCACCGGCGATACAGACTTCAGCGCCCAGTTGACCAAGATCGCGGAGGCCGGCGCAGAGTTCATTTTCGCGCCCCAGTACTACAACGAGGTGCCGCTCATCGTACAACAAGCCCACGAACTGGGCTTTACCGGCCCCATTGTGGGTTCGGATAGCTGGGGCTCGGCCGAATTGGTGAACCTCTGTGGCGAGGATTGCTACGGCGCATTCTTCAGCACCCATTACGCTGCCGAAGGTGCCACGGGCGCCACCAAGGAATTCATCGACAAGTACAATGCCAAGTACGGCTATGTGCCCGATGACGTCGCCGCCCTGACCTGGGATTCACTCAACATTGTCAAGACGGCTATTGAGGATTGTGGCCAGATCACCGGCGACATCAAGGCCGATCGCAAATGCGTGCGTGATGCCATGGCGAACCTGAAGCAGTTCCCAGGTATCACCGGTAATATGACCTTCACGGAGGATGGCGATCCCATCAAGTGTGCGGTGATCGTACGCATCAGCGAAGAGGGTAAGTTCACCTTCTACAAGCAGATCTGCCCGTAACGGTCGGCACTTGGGGATGGACTGCGGAAGCCTGGCAGTCCATCCCTTTGTCGTGGTTGTCATGGTCACCGGATTCAGGGGGCGGGGAGACAGCACCATCCCGCCCTTTCGGAAGTAGCCGGAGGGGATTTACCATGCAGTTTTTTTTACAAAACGTCATTAATGCCCTGCAGTGGGGCAGCATCTACTCCCTGATTGCCATCGGCTACTCGATGGTCTATGGCGTGCTGATGCTGTTCAATTTCGCCCATGGCGATGTGTTCATGGTCGGCGCCTATATTGGCTTTTTCGTCTCCACCGGCCTGCTGGCACTCGACATTGGCGGTCTGATCGGCCTGCCGGTAGGGGTAGAGATGGGCCTGATCCTGGTTCTCACCTTGATCCTGGCCATGATTCTGAACAGCTTCGTGGGCATGGCGGTAGAGCGCATCGGCTACCGGCCGCTGCGGGATGCGCCGCGCGCCTCGGCCGCTATCACCGGCCTGATGATCGGCATCATCCTGGAGACGGGTAACCTGGCTCTGTTGGGGCCGCAGCGGCGCTCATTTCCGGAGCTGATCCAGACCGCCACTTTCCAGTTCATGGGCGTGAGCGTGACCAATAAGAAGATCCTCATCGTCGTGGTCTCGTTGCTGCTCACGTTGGCGCTGCACCAATTCGTCCGCCGTAGCAAGTGGGGAATGGCGATGCGTGCCATGGCCTACGATTACGTGGTCGTCCCTTTGATGGGCATCTCGGCCAACACCATCGCTTTGATGACCTTCGCCCTGGGGTCCGCATTGGCGGCAGCGGCAGGGATTCTCTATGGCGTGGCCTATCCGGTGCTGGATCCCAACATGGGCATCTTGTTCGGCTGGAAGGCTTTTGTGGCAGCCATCCTCGGCGGGCGCGGATCGATCCTGGGTGCAAGCCTGGCAGGCTTCCTGTTGGGTTTCATCGAGATCTTCGTCACCACCATCTTTCCCTCCACCATGCGAAACCTGATCGCCTTTGGGATCATCTTGATCATCCTGACCTTCCGCCCCCACGGCTTCTTCGGTGAGCCGTATAGCGCCCAATTGCGGCTGTAGCGTCAACGGTCAAGCTAACAAGAAAGGGAATCGCAATGGATGTGACCCCTGGTTCGTTACCCAACAGGTGGCGGCGCATCCGCCAGAGGCTGGGGCGCTTCTGGGCACCCTATCGTTCGGTGCCCATGCTGGGCTGGTTGGTTGCCGCTTTGGTGGCCGTGCTTTTGGAGCAATCCCTGGGGCTCCCGCTGGCCCGTGGTTTGGGCCTGGTCAGAATCCCGGCGCTTTTCGGGGTGGCGATCATTCTGGATGCGCCCATCTTATTTCCCGCCGTCCTGGCTTATGTGCTGCTGATCTACCTCATCCCCATCGCCCTGGTGGCACGCTACACGGCGCCGTTGGCCAACCGCATGGCACGCTGGTTGACCTCTTACCCCATGGTGGTCGGCGCTCTCGTGCACCTGCTGATCCTCTATGGCGTGCTCCATATCTGGACGGGCGTCAGCGACTATCGCCTGCTGGTCGCGCGTTTCACAATGATCGCCATCATCGCCACCTTAAGTCTGAATGTGGTCAACGGCTACATGGGCGAGTTTTCCTGCTCTCATCCGGGTTTCATGGCACTGGGGGCTTACACGGCCTCGGTCTTTAACATCCTCCTGTTTGTCTCCGACAACCGCTTCGGCGAGGCACTGCTTCCCCCTGTGCTCGGACCCTTCCTATTTCCTTTCTCGCTCATTCTGGGCGGGCTGGTGGCCGCCGCAGGTGCACTGCTGGTGGCGATTCCATCCTTCCGTACCCGCGGCGATTACCTGGCCATCATCTCTCTGGCCTTCATGTTCATCGTGAAGAGCCTGTTCGAGAACCTGGAAGTTGTGGGGGGTGCCCGGGGACTCAGCAACCAGCCCAACTACTCGACCCTGCCGGTTGTCTTTGTTTGGACAGTGCTTTCCATCTGGATCATCAATAACTTCGTCCGTTCGACGGTCGGCAAGGCCCTGAACGCGGTGCGGGATGGCGAGCTGGCGGCCAGCGCCATGACCGTCGACACCCGCAAGACCAAAATGACGGCCTTTCTCTTTGCTGCCTTCTGGGCCGGCGTCTCCGGCGGCCTCTTTGCGCATGTCATCCGCTATATCAATCCCGACACCTTTGGCATCCGCAAGCTGGCGGAAGTGTTGGCGATGGTCTACCTCGGCGGATTGAATTCGGTGGTCGGCTCGATGGTTGGCGCCGTCGGCCTGAGCCTCATTAGTGAGGCATTGCGGCCGCTCGAGATCTACAAGTGGATCATCATTCCCATCATCCTGATCCTGACCATGATCTTCCGCCCTTCTGGGATGGTGGCATTCCGGGAGTTCGACGTCGGGGCGATTCTCCAGCCAAAGGACGAGCCTGAAAAGGACGTGGATTATGCCGCTGCTTGAAGTCCGGAACATGACCCACTTCTTCGGCGGGCTGCGTGCGGTCTACAACTACAACGTGACCATCGAGCCCGGTCAGATCCGTGGCCTCATCGGCCCCAACGGCGCCGGGAAGTCCACCGTCTTCAACTTGATCACCGGCATCTACACCCCCACCGAGGGAGACATCTTGCTGGAGGGCCAGCCCATCCAGGGTCTGCGGCCGGACCAGATCTCCTCGCGCGGTCTGGGCCGCACCTTTCAGAACCTGCGGCTCTGGCGCCATATGACCGTGCTGGAACATGTCATGTTGGCCCGCTACTCCAAGCTGGACTACGGCCTGGTTGGCGCCTTCTTCGGTACGGCCAAACGTAACCGCGAGGAAGCGAGAACCCGCCAGATCGCCATGGACCTGCTGAAGATGATGGGCATTGCCGATCAGGCGGACCAGGTCGTCACCAACCTGCCCTACGGCACGCAGCGACGGGTGGAACTTGCCCGCGCCCTGGCAACCGCGCCCAGGCTTCTCCTTCTGGACGAGCCCACGGCCGGCATGAACCCTGGAGAGGCGCTGCAAATGATGGAAATCATCCGCCAGGTGCATCGCGAGTTGGGCCTGGCCATCTTCCTGATCGAGCACAGGATGAAGGTGGTCATGGATCTGTGCGAGATCATCCAGACGTTGAACTTCGGTGAGGTCATCGCCGAGGGCACGCCGGAGGAGATCCGCAATCATCCTGAGGTCATCGACGCATATCTGGGGAAAGAGGTTCTGTTCTGATGTTGCTTCAAGTCGAGAACCTGGCCGTCTCCTATGGAAACATCAAGGCTCTGCACGGCATTCGCTTTCAGGTCGATGAAGGCGAGATTGTGTCTATCATTGGAGCCAACGGCGCCGGCAAAAGCACCACGCTGCGAGCCATCTCTCGCCTGGTCCCCGTCGCGCCGGGCTCCAGGATGAGCTTCATGGGCAAGGATCTACTCCAATATCCGGCCCATAAGGTGGTCACAGAATTGGGGATCTCACACGTTCCAGAGGGACGTCGGCTCTTCGAGAACCTCACGGTGATGGAAAACCTGAGGTTGGCGGCCTTCGCCCGCAAGGATGCAGACCATATCAAACGTGACATGGAGCGGGTGTTTGACCTTTTCCCGCGCCTGAAGGAGCGTTTGAGCCAGAAGGCGGGAACCCTGAGCGGTGGCGAGCAGCAGATGTTGGCCGTGGGACGGGCCATGATGAGCGCCCAGAAGATGATGTTGCTGGATGAGCCTTCGATGGGTCTGGCACCGCTGCTGATGCTGAACTTGTTCGAGGCACTGAAGGAGCTTAACCAGGCGGGTACCACCATCCTGTTGGTGGAACAGAATGCTCGCATGGCCCTCCAATTCGCCCAGCGGGGATATGTGTTGGAGAGCGGCAATCTCGTATTGGCGGGCAAGTCACAGGAGCTGCTCGAGAACCCCGAGGTGAGGAAGGCGTACCTGGGCGGCTGAGTCGCCGCTGACACGCCCGAGCCTATACGCCACAGGCGACCCGTCCCTCGGCAACCCTTTACGCGCCGGGCTGCCACCCCAGGGCCGGCGCGACCCGGGTCGCCACCAACTCCAACATCTGCAGGGTCTGCTGGAAATCCGTCCGGGCCGGGCCAAACTGGACGATCAGGTCCGTGGCATGGGCCAGGGTCCGGTCTGCGGCCAGCCGGGCTGCCACCTCCTCGGGATGGCCCCAGGCGATGTGCTGACGCTGGCAATAGGCCTCCAGGGAGAGGCACTCTTCCGAGGAAGGCGGCCACGCCCCCGCCGCCTCCAGGCCTTCCTGGAGAAGGGAACGGGCCATCCGTCCGTCGGCGACGGGGAAGACGCTGCGGGAGAGGCCAATGCGGGGTGGCTCCGGGGCTGTCCACGCTGCCAGATAGGCTTGAATCATGGGCAGCTGCAGCGCCTCCGTCCCCTGGCCGTCCCGCCAGGTGGCCCGGGGCAGCAGCAGGCCCACCCCCTGCCGGGCCACGAAGCGGGCCCCCGCAACGCTGCCAGCGCCCTGCCAGAGCCGCTCCACCAGGCCCGGCGCCGGCGGATCCAGGGAGAGGCCATCCTGGTTCAGGCGCTCGCCCCCAAGCGCCCGCTTGAGCTGCTCCAGCCCGGCTGTGGTCCGCTCATGGCGCTGGGCCGGATCCACGCCGAAGACGTGGAACTCCGCCGGTGCGCCGCCGCTGCCCACGCCCAGCTCCAGCCGGCCACCGCTCAGCAGATCCACCACCGCGGCATCCTCGGCCACCCGCAGGGGATGCTCCAGGGGAAGCACCACCAGGGAGGTGCCCAGGCGGATGCGGCGGGTGCGGGCTGCGACGGCTGCCAGAAAGGGAAAGGGCGCGGGCAGACGGCCAGGGTGAATGTGGAAGTGGTGTTGGGCCACCCAGCCCACCTGGAAGCCCAGCTCCTCGGCGGCCAGGAAGAGGTCGAGCGTCTCCTGGTAGATGCGGCGGGGATCCCCCTCTCCTTCCAGGTGGGTGAAGAAACCGAGTCGAAACGGATTGGCCATGAAAGAACTCCTGTGGATAGGACAAGGATCGGGATAGGTCCAGGGTAAAACAGGCCCGCCGTCAATGTCAATTGTGACGGCGTATCGGGTATAATGCAGGGGCAGCCGCAGCCAATGCCCAAAACCCGCTCGACTTTGCCGGAGGTTCCCCATGGCCAAACAGGTCATCGACCTGACCCTGACCGCATACCACGGTATGCGGGGTGTCGAAATTTACCCCAATACCAGCATTGCCCGGGAGGGCTACAACACCACCCAACTCCACCTCTACAGCCACGCCGGCACCCACATGGACGCTCCCCGCCACTTCCTGGAGGACGGCCGCACCATCGACCGCCTCGACCTCCAGAAGTGTGTCGGGCCGGCCCTGGTGGTGGACCTGACCCACAAGGAACCCAACAGTTTCATCACCGTGGAGGACCTGGCGCCTGTGGCCGCGCGCATCGGCCCGGGCGCCCGCCTGCTGCTCCACACCGGCTGGTCCCACCATGCCGAACTGCCCGACTACCGCACCCACTTCCCCCGCATCTCTCGAGAGCTGGCCCGCTGGCTGGTGGATCGGGGCGTCTGGCTGCTGGGCGTGGAGATGCCGTCGGTGGCCTCCCTGCAGGATCGGGAGGAGCTGCGGGAAGTCCACCAGATCCTCCTGCGGGGGGAGGTAGTGATTGTGGAGTGCCTGGCCCACCTGGAGGAGTTACCCGAAGAGGTGGAATTCATTGCCCTGCCCCTGAAAATCCAGGACGGCGACGGCACGCCCGTGCGAGCCGTCGCCCTGGTCGAGAGGAGTGAACAACCATGAAGATCGGCGCCGTCTTTCCCCAAACCGAATTCGGCAACGATCCCGTAGCCCTGCGGGACTACGCCCAAACCCTGGAAGGCCTGGGCTACCACCATGTCCTGGCCTATGACCACGTGCTGGGCGCCAATCCCAACCGCCCCGGCGGCTGGAACGGCCCCTACACCTACCAGACGCCCTTCCACGAACCCTTCGTCCTCTTCAGCTTCATGGCGGGCGTGACCACCCGCCTGGAGTTTGCCACCGGCATCATCATCCTGCCCCAACGGCAGACGGCCCTGGTGGCCAAGCAGGCCGCCACCCTGGACGTGCTCAGCGGCGGCCGGCTGCGCCTGGGCATCGGCATCGGCTGGAATCAGGTGGAATACGAGTGCCTGAACGAGAATTTCCACAACCGGGGCCGTCGGGTGGAGGAACAGGTGGAGGTCCTGCGCCTCCTCTGGACACAGCCCCTGGTGCAGTTCAAGGGGCGCTGGCATTCCATTCCCGACGCCGGCATCAACCCCCTGCCTATCCAGCAGCCCATCCCCATCTGGTTCGGCGGCCATGCCGAGGCCGTCATGCGGCGCATTGCCCGCTGGGGCGCCGGGTGGATGCCCAACTACCGACGGGTCGAAGAGGCCCGGCCCAACCTGGAGCTGCTGGAGCAATTCCTGGCCGAGACTGGCCGAAGCCGGGACGAGGTCGGCCTGGAACCCCGCCTGGCCTACGGCGACGGCAACCCGGACCGCTGGCGCCAATGGATGGAGGAGTGGCAGGCCGTGGGCGCTACCCACATGACGGTCAACACCATGGGCTGCGGCTTCGCCACCCCGGCCGAACACATGGCCGCGCTGGAGCGCTTTGCCCGGGAGACGGGACTCCGCCCCCCGGCCAGCCCGTGACCCACAGCAGACAGGGAGATTCGACCATGCCCCAAACCTACGACGCCATCGTGATCGGTGGCGGCATCGTGGGCGCCGCAGCCGCCTATCATCTGGTCCAGGCCGGTGCCCGCACCCTCCTCTTCGACCGGGACGAGCCGGGCCGGGCCACCGACGCCGGCGCCGGCATCCTGGCCCCTGCCATCAACCGCCGGGATCCGGACCTTTGGGTGGATTTTGCCCTGAAGGCCGTGGACTACTACCCGCCTCTGGTGGAGGCTCTGGCCGCCGCCGGCGCCGGCGAGACCAGCTACGCCCGCTGTGGCATGTTGCTGGTGGCGGCCGAGGAGGAGGAACTGGAACCCTTCACCCAGGCCCAGGCCACCATCGCCGAGCGGCAACGGCAAAGGGGGGTGCCGGCCCCGGCGGACCTGTACCCGGTGAAGCCGGAGGAGGCCCGCTCCCTCTTTCCGCCCCTGGGCCCCATCTGCGCCGGGCTCTACTACCGACAGGCCGCGCGGGTGGACGGCCGTCAGATGGCCCAGGCCATGCGCCGGGCCGCCCAGAGGCAGGGACTGCAGGTCGCCCCGGTCGGCGTTGAAGCGCTCCAGATGGACCGCAGCCGGGTGACCGGCGTGGTGGCCCAGGGCGAGGTCCACGGGGCCGGCGCCGTGATCGTCGCGGGCGGTGCCTGGTCCGGCCGCTTCGGCCAGCAGTTGGGGGTGGCCATCCCCGTGGAGCCCCAGCGAGGCCAGATCGTCCACCTCTCCCTGCCCGACGCGCCCACCGGCGATTGGCCCATCGTGGGGGCGTTCAAGGACCAGTACATCGTCACCTGGCCGGGCGGACGCATCGCGGCAGGCGCCACCCGGGAGACGGGATCCGGCTTTGCGCCCCACGCCACCGCAGCGGGCATCCACGCCGTGTTGGGCGAAGCCTTGCGGGTAGCCCCCGGCCTGGCCGACGCCCGCATTGCCGAAATTCGGGTTGGCCTGCGCCCCATGACCCCCGACGGTATGCCCGTGCTGGGGCCGGTGCCCGGGGTGGCGGGGGTCTTCCTGGCCACGGGACACGGCCCCACCGGTCTCCAGCTCGGCCCCTATAGCGGCAAGCTGGTGGCCGACCTGGCCCTGGGCCACCCGGCGGAGGTAGACCTTTCGCCGTTCTCGGTCACACGTTTTCAGTGAGTGAAAGTTCGGAGTCCGAGGTCCGAGGTCCGGAGTTCGAGGTCCGGATGTTTCAACGCACTTGTGGTATGTCAGCCGATGATTTCAATCATTGGCCCAAGACCAAGAGAAAGGGACAACCATGTTGCAGGATGATGCCATTCGTCCGGAACGGGGACAGCGGCCGGACGCCCGACAGGATCCCCGGCTGAACTGGTGGCGGGACGCCAAATTCGGCATGTTCATTCACTGGGGGCTGTACGCCATCCCGGCCGGGGAATGGAAAGGGGAGAAAATCCCCGGCATCGGCGAGTGGATCATGTACCGGGCCCGCATCCCCGTCCGGGAGTACGAGCAGTTGGCCCGGGAATTCAACCCGGTCCACTTCGACGCCGCGGCCTGGGTCTCCCTGGCCAAACGGGCCGGCCAGAAGTACATGGTCATCACCGCCAAGCACCACGACGGCTTCTGCCTCTTCAAGTCCGCCTATACGGACTACAACATCGTGGATGCCACGCCCTTTGGCCGGGATGTGCTCAAGGAGCTGGCCGATGAATGCCAGAAGCAGGACATGAAGCTGGGCTTCTACTACTCCCAGACCCAGGACTGGCACCACCCGGACGGCGACGGCAACGACTGGGACTACGACGAATCCAAGAAGGACTTCGCCGGCTACATCGAACACTACGTCAAGCCCCAGGTGCGGGAGCTCCTGACCAACTACGGCCCGGTCTGCCTCATCTGGTTCGACACGCCCAAGGGGATCACCGCCGACCAGAGCCAGGCCCTCCTGGAGCTGGTCCACCAGCTCCAGCCGGACTGCCTGGTCAGCGGACGCCTGGGCAACGGCCTGGGGGATTACGCCTCGGCCGGCGACAACCGGATCCCCCAGCAACGGGTGGACCTGGACTGGGAAACCCCTGCCACCATCAACGACACATGGGGCTACAAAAAGGACGACCACAACTGGAAGTCCACCGAAGAGCTGATCCACAAGCTGGTGGACATTGTCAGCAAGGGCGGCAATTACCTACTCAACGTGGGGCCGACCGCTGAAGGCATCATCCCCCAGCCCAGCGTGGAACGGCTGGAGGCCATGGGCGCCTGGCTCCAGATCAACGGCGAGTCCATCTACGGGACCCGGCCGGTGCAGACGCCCACGCCCATGCAGGCCGCCTCCTGGTGCCGTCTGACGGCGAAGCCAGGCAAGGTCTACCTCCACGTCTTCGACTGGCCGGCTGGCGGCGCTTTGCCCATTGCTGGCCTCCCCGTCACCGGCGCGCATCTCCTGGCCGACCCGGACCGCACGCCCCTGCTGATCCGGGACGCGCCCGACGGCATCACCGTGCAGGGACCCACAGCCCCGCCCGACCCCGTGGACACAGTGGTGGTCCTGGACGTGGCCGGCTGATCCTGGTGCCGGTAGCTCGGTGCCCCCATCCTGCCCCTGGCGTTGCAAAGCGCCAGGGGCATTTTAATTCAATTGTCGTTCACAAGTTGTCAACAGCCGCGTGCTATCCTGGGGACGCAGGCAGCTCCTGCAGCGCGCTGGAGTGGACCATGCCTGCACCAACCCCGGGGGTAGGCCATGGCAGAGCGAACTTCTTTCATCGTGCGGATCTGGCGGGACGAGCAGGGGATTCTGCAGGGCCAGATCCATCATCCCCAGAGCGGCTGGCGGCAACCCTTCCACACCGCCGAACAGCTCTGGCATCTGTTGAGTCAGTTCCAGGATCCGGAGGAACCTCCTGGACCGCCCGGTCAGAGGGCGGGATCCGGCCGGTGAATCCGCTGCAGAAACACCGTGTACGATAAGTTTTCCTGATGGAACGGAGGTGCCGAAATGCAAGGCCAAATGGAGCGGACAGGGGCGGCCGCCCGTCCCTGGGACCCGGTGCGTGGAAGCCGGCGGACCCTGGCTGCATTGGTGAGTGCCGTGTGGATTTGCCTGCTGGCGGCCACACCCCTGATGGCTGCCTTAGCTCCCCAGGGCACCGTGGATGCCCTCGCCCGGCAGATCGAGGCCCTTTACAGCCGGGCACCCGACCTGGAAGAGACCTTCGACCAGGGCGCGGACGACTGGTACGACGATGGCGACATCTACCGGTACGATGCCACGGGCGGCAACTTTCGCCTGCGGATCCGTAAACCCAACTCCCTGCATTGGATCCGATACGACAAGTCGACGGAACTGGCCCCGGCGGACTACCTGGTGGAGGTGGTCGCCCTGCCGGTACCCCTGCGCAGCAGCGGTAGCTATGGCCTGATCTTTCGCTTCCAGGACGACAACAACTACTATCTCTTCGCCCTTTCGGGCAGGTACTACAGCCTCCAGGCCTACGTCCAGGGGCAGTGGTCCTTCCTGGTGGACTGGACCGAGTCCCCGGCCATTGAGGCCAGGTGGGACATGCCCAACCGGCTGGGCGTCCTGGCCCAGGGCAGCCAGATCGTCCTGCTGATCAACGACCAGATCGTGGCCGCGGTAGAGGATGACGCCATCCCCATGGGCGGAGTCGGGCTGGCCGCGTACACCTTCGAGTCCGGCGTGATGGAAGTAGCCTTCGACGACCTGGCCATCTGGCAGCTCGGGACCGCCCCTGCCTCCCAAAGTCCTTCGGCTGCGGATCCCATGGCGGCGCGGCTGGTGGCCATCCGCAGCCAGGAGCCCCTCTACAGCCAGGACTTCAGCCTGGATGACGGCAGTTGGCCTACGGGAGCGGATGACCGGGTAAGCGCCTCCGTGGTGGAGGGCGCCTACCACATGGCCGTGACTACGCCTCAACTGCTGGCCTGGAACAACGACGGCTATCTGAGTGCGCTGGACCTGGACGACTTTCTGGCCGAGGTGGACGTGCGGGTCGTGCACCCGATCCCGTCCTCCGGGTATGGCCTGGTCTTTCGGGCACGCGAGACGAGCCGCCTGTACGCCTTTTGGCTCTCCGATGACCAGTATGAGCTCATCCGCATGGACGGCAGCGGGCAACGGTGGACGTGGTTACAGCCTCTCACCCCTTCAACGGCCATCCGCCTGGAGGAAGGTGCCGTCAATCGGTTGGGGGTGTTGGCGGAGGGTGACACCATCACCTTGCTGATCAACGACACGGTGGTATTTCAAACCCAGGATGATACCCTGGCAACTGGAAGAGTGGGCCTGGCCGTCAGCACCAACGATGTGGCGGGGATCGAAGTGGCCTTTGACAATCTAACCGTCTGGCCATTGCGCCAGGGAGATGAATCGGAAGAAGCGACCAGGATAGAGCCCCAGACCGATCCGTCCTCCACACCGTCAGCGGTTGCCTGGGGCACCTACGACGGCGATGCCTTCACCCTGCGCCATCCCCGGGGGTGGACCGTCCAGAGCAGCGATGATGGCCGGGTGGAGCTTCAAGGCAATGGCAGCGAGCAGGTGGTGATCTGGCCCCTGTACGTGGCCCGGGCGGTGGACACGCCCCAGGCCCAGGCCATCCTCCAGGCGCTGGCCCAAGCCCAGCGGCCGGATCTGCGCTGGGCCCGGGGAACGGTGGTGAGCGCCGGGCTGGTGCGTCAGGTGGGACGCAGCGACACCCAGACCGGGGTGGCCGGCCTGGCCTGGGTCAGTGACGGCGCCCAGAGCGCCCTGTTCTTCTATCTGGTGGCCGCACCGACCGCTCACTTCGAGGCCCAGGCGCCCCTCTTCGCCACCATCCTGCGGAGCTTCCAGGTCCAGAGCACCGGCCAGGAGCCGGCCCCCATGCCGGCCCGGCTGGACTTTGTCCCCTTCACCGACCCCATGGAAGGCGCCTTCCACGTGGAGGTTCCCGCCGGCTGGGAGACAGAGGGGGGGCTCTATCGGGCCGCTGCGGTGGACGTACGCCCCTGGCTGCGCACCCGTTCCCCGGATCAGGCCATCCTGGTCTTTGCCGGCGATCCCCAGGTGCCCACCTTCAGCCTCCCCAGTGAGATCAGCAGCTGGCTGGGCTGGCAGGAAGGGGACTGGTACTCGCCTGGCTACGGCGTGCAGATGATGATCAGCCGCTACCTGCCCGGCGAGGAGTTCGCCGCGGCCTACGTCACCCGGTGGATGGACTTGCCCGGGTGTGTCATCCAGGAGAAGGTCCCCCTCACCCAGTTGGAGGAGACCTTGAACCAGCTCTTGATACAAAACGGCCTGCTCTTGCCCGGCCAGCGCCAGGACATGGGCTACGTCACCTTCACCTGCCCATCGGAGGGCCAGCCCGTCACCGGTTTCCTCCTGGTTCAGACCACCCTGCTGGAAATGTACGGCACCGGCATCTGGCAGGTGACCGTGCTGACCGGCTTCCTGGCCAGCCCGGAGCGGGTGGGGGAAGCATCCGCGGTGATGGCCCATCTCACCAGTACCTGGCGCACGGATCCCCGCTGGTATGCGGCGCAGCAGCAGACCACCGCTGCGGTCAGCGACATCGTCACTACCACCAGCCAGGAGATTGCAGCCATCGTCAACCAGGTGTACGAACAGGCGCAACAGGTGCAGGACCGGCTGGCCGAGGACTACGCCCGGGCCCTGCGAGGGGTGGAGGATGTGCAGGATCCCCGCACCGGCGAGGTCTACCAGGTGCAGAGCAGTTCCAACTACTACTGGATTGACCCCCAGGGCAACATCGTGGGGACGAACGCCTATTTCAACCCCGATGGGCTGCGTTTCGAGGAGATGTTGCGCCTGCCCTGAGGGGGCGCAGCTTAGACCGCTTCTCCCTGGCGCAGGCGGCGGGCCAGCCATCGAAGCTGCTCCGATGGCGGGGCGTCCAGCTCCCGGCGCAGGGCGGCTACAGCCTCTTCATAGGCTTTCAACGCCCGGTCTGGATGACCCTGGCGGGCCAGCGCCCGAATGAGCAGCTCATATCCCTCTTCCAGCCAGGGGGCCTCGGCGACAACCCGGCGGGCCCAGCCTTCGGCCTGGCCGGGCTGCCCCCGAACCAGCCAGGCGTGGGCGGCATGGAGACAGCCGTCCACAAAGAGATCGGCCAGGGCCACCCGGGCCCGCAGCGCCCAGTCCTCGTAGGCCAGCTCGGGCAACAGGGGAGCGTACCCCTCCAGGGCGGCCAGGAATTCAGCCGGCAGGGGCGGCACCTCGGCCTGCTGGGCGGCGTGCAGCGTCTCCTGGACGATGGCCGTCAGCCGCTCCACGTCGGTGTGCACCACGCCCAGGGGATCGAAGCAGCAAACTTCCTCTTCCAGGACCAGATAGCGGTTGATGCCCTTGTCGGTGTAGGGCTCCAGCACCTGGCGCAGGCGGCTCTGGACGGACCGGAAGGTGGTCCAGGCCCGGTCCGGCGAGGTATCCGGCCAGAATTCCTCCAGGATGCGGTCCCGGTGCAGGGGCTGACCCCGATGGAGGACCAGGTACTGGAACAGGCGTCGCACCACCGGCCGGGGCCAGGCGGAGGGGGGAATGGGCGTGTCGCCCCGCAGCACGGAAAATTGGCCCATCAGGGTCACCGTCAACGGGGGCGGGGGCAGCGTCTGGAGCTGTTGCACCGCCTGGGCCAGGCTGGCCCGGACCTGGGGATTCCGCTCCCGCCTGCTGGCGGCCAGCAGGGTGGGAATGGCCGTCTCGTCGCCCAGGGTGGCCAGCAGGCGGGCCCCTTCCACCCGGGCCTGGGGACGGGGATGGGCCAGGAGGGCCGTCATGGGCCGGGGATCGCCCAGGCGCACCAGGGCGCTGCGGGCCTGATCGGCCGCAACCCCCTCGGCCAACAGCAGGGACCAGAAGGCCATGCCCAGCTCTGGGTCCCGACTGGTTAGGAGATGTGCGGCGGCTGGCCGGGCCAGCCCGGCCAGGGCCGCCACCGCGTGACGCTGCCAGCGCGGGTCCCTATGGGCATGGGCACAGAGGGCCAGCAGAGCCCGCAGGCGCACCAGCTCCCCCCGAGCCCGCCACCAGACCAGGTGCCGGGTTTCCGGATGCAATGTGGGGGGCGGCCCACCTTCCTGAAGCCACAGCAGGCCCCGGGCAATGTCCCGCTCCAGGGCCAGAACGGCCCGGTAGAAGGGCACGGCCAGATCCCGGGCCAGGGTGGCCTCGGCCCGCTGGACCGCTTCGGCCAGGCGCCCCTGGCGGCGGAGAAGCCAGCTTTCCACCCACGCCTGGCTGACCAGGGCCATGGGGTACTCCTCGACCAGGGAGGCCATGCGGCCGACGTGGACCTGGGCTTCTTGAAAATAGCCCTGGGCGACCGCGACAATGGCGGCGTAGTATGCGTGCCAGAGCTGATGGCTGATGTCCGGCGTTTCCACCTGGGCCATGTGGCTCTCCACCGCATCCAGGGTGGCCACCAGGGACGCCCAGTCGCCGGCGGCGGTATGGAGTTCGCAGCAGTGAAGGAGGGAGCCCATGTGGCGGCCGGGTGAGTTCTGAAAGAAGTCGGCCGCGGCCTGGATGTGGGCCTGGGCGTCCGCCAGCCGCCCCTGGGGCACCAGGATCAGCAGGGCCAGGTTGGTGCGGTTGTTCATCTCCGCCACCCGGTCCCCCAGGGATTGGGCCAGGTCGATGGCCATCTGGAAGGCCTGGCGGGCTTCCCCAAAGCGGGCCAGCTCGGCCAGGGTGACGGCCATGATCTGACAGGCCTGCAACCGGTCCGCCGGCGGACAGTCCGGGTCTTCCAGGATTCGGCGGGCATGGGCCAGGGCCAGGTCATAGTGGCCCTCCCGGTAGTGGAGGCGGGCCAGCTCGCCCAGCGCCTGGCGGCGGATGGGGCCCTGGGACTGCTCTTCACCCAGGGCCAGCGCCTCCTGGAGGAGGGGCCAGGCCTCATCCTGTAGCCCGGCCACCCGGTGGAGGTGCCGGGCCAGCCGGATCAGGATGGCAGGGTGGCTGCGGCGGACTGCGGGGGTCAGCTGGTTCACCCAGCGCCGGTAGGTGGCATAGCGGCCATAATCTCGCAGGAAGGCTTCCGGGACCTCCTGGATGAGGGAAGCTGCTTCTGCATGCAGGCCGCCTTCCAGGGCATGTTCGATGGCCATTTCCCACTCCCCCTGGCGGGTAAACCAGGCCACCAGCCGGCGGTAGGTGGGGGTTAAGTCCCCGGGCGCCTGGCTGCGCAGAAAGTCCCGGATCAGGTCGTGGTAGCGGTACCAGCCGGGCTCTTCCGCCGGCTCCAGGAAGAGGCTCCGCTGCAGGATTTGCTGGAAGAGTTGGCCGGCCAGCTCCGCGTCCCCCAGGAGGGTCGCGGCCAGGTTGGGGTGGATGCGCCGGGGCAGGGCGGTCAATTGCCAGAAGTGTCGCAGGGGCGGGGGCAGCGCCCGGTAGAGGGTGGTGGCCAGGTAGGCGAACAGATCCTCCTGGACGGCGGGCAGATGGGTCTCCGGGTCGCTCCGGGCCAGAAGGCCCAAGGCCAGGGGCCAGCCCTGGGCCCGCTCGACCCAGGCCTGTTGGCGGATACTGTCGGGGCGGGAGGCCAGCAGGGCGTGGGCTTCTGCCGGGGTGAAGGCCAGCCTGGCCCGGCTCAGGACCCGCAGGCGGCCGGCGGCCACCTGGGCCCGCACGGCCTGGCCGGGCAGGCGGCGTCCGGCCAGGACCAGCCGGGGGGTGTCGGCCTGGAGGTGCGCGGCCAGCCAGCTGTCTGCTGCCAGGTTGACCTCCAGGTGCTGGATGTCATCCAGGAGCAGGGTGGCGCGGGCAAGATCCTGGGCCTGGCTGCAGAGGGCCTCCCAACGGGCCTGAAGCCGGGCCAGGTCTGCGTCGGCCGGCTCCAGTTGCAGGAGGAACGCATGGGGCCGGCGGGCTGCCAGGGCCCGGAGCAACACACTCTTGCCGTAGCCGGCTGGCGCGACCAGGGCCACGTGGCCAGCGGCCAGGAGCTCCTGCAGCTCGCCATACAGCCGGGGCCGTTCCAGGATCGGCAGGGAGCTGGATGGGCACATGGGTCATTGGCTATCCACAGATGGGTTCACGGCAGAACCACGGACTTCACAGAGGTACAGCCCGATATCGGTATCACACCTGCCCGGAATCAGCCGACGGCGTGCCATCCTGCCGTTGCAAGAGGTCGGCCAGGGTCTGGGCCAGTTGCGCCATGGGCAAGGGCTTGGGCAGCCAGGTGGAGATGCCGTACTCCGCCAGGTCGAGGGATTCTGCCTCTCGGGGGTGGCCGCTCATCAGGATGATGGGCCTGGTCCAGCCTCGCTGGCGCAGGACGTGGAGCAGGGCCACGCCGCCCATCTCCGGCATGACCATGTCGGTGAGGATGACATCGATCGCGGTGTCGCCCCGGTCCAGGATCCCCAGGGCTTCCCGCCCGTGGGCAGCCTCCAGCACCCGATACCCCCACTGTTCCAGGTTCTCTCGCAGGGCTGTGCGCAGGGCCAGGTTATCTTCCACCAGCAGGATCGTCTCACCCTGTCCCTGGGGCAGGATCTGGGCCTCATCCGCGGCGATGGGATGCTCGGGCTCCGGCAGGGCGGGCAAGTAGATGGTGAAGGTGGTGCCTTTGCCCACCTGGCTCTCCACGTCGATATGGCCGCCGTGCTGGGAGACGATGCCGTGGACCTGGGCCAGGCCCAGGCCGGTTCCCTTGCCCGGTTCCTTGGTGGTGAAGAAGGGTTCGAAGATGTGGCCCAGGACATCATCTGAGATGCCCGTGCCCGTATCCCGCACCCGGAGCAGGAGCCACCGGCCGGGCGCCATCCCGGGCAGGGGCGGCCTGACGTTCTGTTCGGATTCCCGGGAAGGACCGATGGTCAGGTGCCCCAGTTCGATGGTCAGGTGGCCGCCGGCGGGCATGGCGTCCCGCGCGTTGATGACCAGGTTCAACAGCACCTGGCGCAGGCGAGTGGGGTCGGCGTCCAGGACATAGTCGCCCGGCTCGTAGCCCAGGCGGATCTGAATGGACTCGGGCAGGGTGCGCTCCAGGAGCTTGACCTGCTCCTTGACCAGGATCAGGAGGTTGACAGCCTGTCGTTCCAGCACAGACTGGCGGCTGAAGTCCAGGATCTGGCGGATGAGCTCCGTGGCGTGGTGGGCCTGCTGGTCGATGATGGCCATCCGTTCCCGATCTCGGGGGGAGAGGCCGGGGCTGCGCATGGCCATCTGGGCGTGGAGGACGATGACGGTGATGATGTTGTTGAAGTCGTGGGCGATGCCGGCGGCCAGCTGGCCCACAGTGGCCAGCCGTTCCTGCTGCTGAATCTGGGCCTGGATCTGGCGGGAGCGGGTGACGTCGTCGATGAGCAAGACCCATTGCTCCGGCTCCGGGCCGTTGGGAATGGGCCGCGCGATCACCTCGAAGGTGCGCGCCCCGGCGTGGACTTCGTGCCAGATGCCGGTGGGCGGGGACGAGAGCACCTCCTTCAAAGTGCGGTCGCCCAGCTGGGTCACCACGTCGCCCACCCCGGCATTGGCCAGGGTAGCCAGATCCTGCACGGCCACGGGGTTGGCCATCAGGATGCGGCCGGTTGCATCCAGCACCACCACCCCTTGGGGAACTGTCCGCAGGATCTGGGTCATCTGGCGGGCCTGGGCTTCGTTGTGTTCGTAGAGCGCGGCCCGGTGGAGGGCGCTGGCAGCCATGTTGGCCAACGCCTGGAGCAGGCGCAGATCTTCGTCCCCCAGCAGGCGCTGACTCCCGATCCAGAGCAGCCCGATGATTTTGTCTTCAGCAACCAGGGGTATCCCGGCGATGGCCCGACAGGAGCCCGTGATATCCGCATACTGGAGCCGGGGATCCTTCTGGGCCTCGTTGTTGAGGTAGGGCTGGCCCGTTTCCAGGACCAGGGAGCTGAGGCCGGCGCCGGGAGGAACTTGCCGGTCGGTGAGGTGCGCCCAGATGCCCCTGGCCAACTCGACCCGTAGCGTCCCATCCTCTGAAACCAGGATCTCCACGGCTGCCCCGTCTACCTCAAGCTGAAGCAGGAGTTGATCCAGGAGGACGGGCAGAATTTCCCGGCGGGTAAGGGAGGCGCGCAGGGTCTCTCCCAGGGTGGTCACCAGCTCCATCTCCCGTTCCCGGCGTTTACGGTCTGAAATGTCCAGCACAGTGCCCAGGATGCTGGGCTTTCCGTCCCACAGGATGCGCCGTCCGTACACTTCCACCTCGATGGTGGAGCCATCCTTGCGCAGCCCCTGGAATTCGTAGCGCACGGCCTCCACTTCTCCTTCCATGCGCCGGCGAATGTGGGTGGCCACCAGCTCCCGGTGGTGGGGCGCGGTCAGATCCAGGGGGCTCAACCGGCCCACAATTTCGCCCACTTCATAGCCGAAGAGGGTGGCCAGGGCCTGGTTGACATAGGCGAAACGGCCATCCTGGATCAGGTAGATGCCGGTGAGGGAGGATTCGGCCAACGAGCGGAAGCGCTCTTCGCTCTGGCGGAGGGCCTCTTCGGCTCGCTTCCGTTCGCTGATATCGGTGACCACGGCGATGGAGCCGATGTAACGGCCGTCATGGAAGCGGGGCACCCCGGTGATCAACACCGGCACCAGGTGCCCGTCCCGGTGGCGCAGGTTGCTCTCGAAGGTGGAGGTCTCCCCGGCCCGCCGGCGGGCCAGGGCTTCTTCCAGCTTGGGATGGTCGGCCTCGTCGGTCACCACGGCCGGGTGCCGGCCCAGCAGCCGGTCCACGGGATAGCCCACCATGGCGGCGTAGGCCGGGTTCACGTAGGTGAAGCGGCCGTTCTCGTCCGTGGTGGTCAGGCCCTGGCCCAGGTTCTCCATCACCTGGAGGGCAAAGTCCCGTTCCCGGCGCAGGGCCTCCTCCTGGCGGTGGCGGGCAATGGCAATGGCCGCCAGGTTGGTGGCCTGGGCGATGACGGTTTCCTGTTGGGGGGTGGGGCGGGCCGGCGTCCGGGTGTAGAGGGCGAAGGAGCCCAACACATCGCCGTGTTCATCGAAGATGGGGGTGGACCAGCAGGCCCGCAGCCCATGGGAGAGGGCCAGCTCCCGGTAACGTTCCCAGAGGGGATCGGTGGCGATGTCCTCCACGATGACCGCTTCCCCCCGGTACATGGCCGTGCCGCAGGAACCGGCCCGCTGGCCGATGGGCTCGCCGTCGATGGCGCGCCAGTAGCTTTCAGGCAGGCTGGGCGCCGCGCCGTGGCGGATGTGGAGGCCGTCCTCGTCCAGTAGCAGGATGGAAGCCAACATGCCCGGCAACTGGGCTTCCATCTCCTCGACCAGAGCTTCCAGGGTCGTCTCCAGGGGTGCGCCAGTGGCGATGAGCTCCAGGATGCGGTTCTGGCAGGTGAGAGACCGTTCGGCCATGACCCGCCCGGTGATGTCGCTCCAGGAGCCCACGATCTCCGTGGGGTTGCCTGCCTCGTCCTGCAGCAGGCGCAGCTCGTCCCGCACCCACAGAACATCGCCGTTGCGCTTCAGGAACCGATATTCGTGGATGAGGTGGCCGCTCGTCAATACCTCCTGTGACCGTGCAATCGCTGCCTCCCGATCGTCCGGATGGAGGTGGTTGCGCCACCAGTCGGGCTGGCAGGCTTCTTCCAGAGAGTAGCCCAGAATCTCCTGGATGTTGGGGCTGAACCAGCGGGGCGTGAAGTCCGGCGCCAGGGAATAGGTGATGGCCGGGCTGCTGGCCAGCAGGTGGGTCATCTGGCGTTGACTCTGGACGGCCTGGGCCTCTGCTGCCCGCCGTCGTTCCGCCTCCAGGAAGACAAAGGCACTGAGGAGGAGGCCCAGCGGGTAGAAGACCAGCACGGGCAGGCCGATGGCCCGTAAGATCTGGGGGCCCAGGCCATCGGGCAGGAGAAGCTGGAGCCCCAACATGCCCAGGTGGACCACCACGCCAAAGGCCCAGAGGCGGATCGGCCGTAGCCAGCGGGCATCCTGCTGACGGAGATAAAAATAGCCGGCGCCCAGGGCGGCGGCTTCCACGATGACGGCCACGCCCACCGGTGCGCCCACCCCGCCCAGATAGAGGCGATAGGCGGCGGCCATCAGCGCGGCGATGCCGGCGGTCACCGGTCCGCCCATCAGGCCGGCCAGGCTCAGGATGATGGAGCGGCCATCGTAGATGAGGCCTGGGGCCATCTGCAAAGGTGTCATCATGGCTGCGATGGCCACCACGCCAAAAAGAAAACCGGCCACCAACCGGTAGGCGAAATCGCGCTGCTCCCAACGGTGGGCGATCATCTGAAGGCCCACCGACAGCGCCACCAATAGGGCAACGTTTTGAATGAGTTCGACGATCATGGAGGATTTTTGACCGTATTTTTGAATTTTTGTAGTGATCAATTGCACTTTGGACACTTAGCGAACTCGGGTATCATAGTGGTATGGCTAAGAGACGCACCCATTTTCCACACACGACTCCGCAGCAGCGCAAGCTGCTGTTTGAGACTTGGGAAGCCACAGGCAATGTGACCCTGGCCTGTCGAAAAGCCCACGTCGGTCG
>NZ_VIGC02000029.1 GCF_006569185.2 Litorilinea aerophila
AGGTCACGCATCCCTGCGTGACATGGGTTCCCGTCCCGCTGGGTGCGGATGTCCGGCCAGGAGACCGGACCTACCCATCCGGGTTCCATTTTTTCAGGGCAGGATGCCCCCGCGGCACACTCATGCATCTTCATTGCGTTGCGGGAAATGAAAACTCCGCACGCTCCGTAGGTCACGCATCCCTGCGTGACATGGGTTCCCGTCCCGCTGGGTGCGGATGTCCGGCCAGGAGACCGGACCTACCCATCCGGGTTCCATTTTTTCAGGGCAGGATGCCCCCGCGGCACACTCATGCACCTTCATTGCGTTGCGGGGGATGAAAAAACCCGCACGCTCCGTAGGTCACGCATCCCTGCGTGACATGGGTTCCCGTCCCGCTGGGTGCGGATGTCCGGCCAGGAGACCGGACCTACCCATCCGGGTTCCAGATGGAACCGGATCAAAATCTGTGTTAATCTGTGGTTCGAATCAACCCTACAAAAAGAGTACCGGATTATCTGTCATCGAGGAAGCACCATGACAACCCTCAACCTGACCCTCAGCGAAGCAGAACGCCAGGCACTGGAGGAGCGCTTCCTGCGCTACGTCCAGGTGGACACCCAGAGCGACGAAGCGGCCGAAGGCGTCCCCAGCACCGCCTGCCAGTGGGACCTGTTGCGTATGCTGGCCCAGGAGCTTGAAGAACTGGGCGCCCAGGATGTCCAGCTCACCGAGCACGGCTTTGTGCTGGCCACCATCCCGGCCACCGCTCCGGACGCCCAGGCGCCCACCGTGGCCTTCCTGGCCCACGTGGACACCGCGCCCGCCTTCAATGCCAGCGGCGTCAAGCCCATCGTCCATCGCGGCTACGACGGCAGCCCCATCACCCTGCCCGACGACCCGGCCCAGGTCCTGAGCCCGGAGCAGTTCCCCACCCTGGGGAAGAAGATCGGCCACGACATCGTCACCGCCAGCGGCACCACCCTGCTGGGCGCGGACGACAAGGCCGGGGTGGCCATCATCATGACCATGGCCGCCCACCTGCTCCAACACCCCGAGATCCCCCACGGGCCCATCCGCATCTGCTTCACGCCGGACGAGGAGATCGGCCGGGGCATCCGCTACCTGAAGCTGGAAGAGCTGGCCGCGGACGTGGCCTACACCCTGGACGGCGGCGACGTGGGCGAGATCACCTACGAAACCTTTTCCGCGGACAAGGCCACCGTCCACATCGCGGGCGTCTCCACCCACCCGGGCACGGCGAAAGGGGTGCTGGTCAACGCGCTCACCCTGGCCGCCAAACTGATCGAATTTCTCCCCCAACATACCCGTACACCGGAGACCACCGACGGCCGACAGGGCTTCATCCACCTCTACCAGATGAAGGGCACCGCGGCCGAGGCAGAGCTCCACTTCATCCTGCGGGACTTTGAGCTGGACGGGCTGGAGGCCCACGGCGCCCTCCTGCGCAACCTGTGCCAGGCCCTGCAGCAGGCCGAGCCCCGGGCCCGGGTGACCTGTACCATCACGCCCCAGTACCGCAACATGCGCTACTGGCTGGAGAAAGACATGCGGCCCGTGGAGCTGGCCATGGAGGCCATCCGGGCCGTGGGCCTGGAACCGGTGACTACCCCCATCCGGGGCGGCACCGACGGCTCCCAGCTCACGGAGCGAGGGCTGCCCACGCCCAACCTCTTCACCGGCATGCAGAATGTCCACGGCCCCCTGGAGTGGGTTAGCCTCCAGGACATGGCCCTGGCCACCCAGGTCTGCGTGGAGCTGGCCGTGCGCTGGGGCAGGGCAGGCCAGGGCTGAACCCTTCCCGCCGTCGGGAGAACGCCCGGGATTCATCGGTCCAGGGCAGGCGGCGGGCACGGCAAAGGGCTCCCGTGGGCGCGACAATCTACGTCTGCAATCGGTGACACGGCCTGGTGCCCCTTGCCCGGGGCACCAGGTCAGCCGCGTTGCCCAGGCGGATAGCCCCGAGGAAAAGAGCCGAAGGACGGTCCATGCACACACGCATCACCCTGTTCATCCTGACCCTGTTCCTGCTGGCCAGCCGGCCCCTCCAGGCCACAGCCCGCTACCTGCCCACGCCGCCCTCCACCCAGCCACTTCGCCTGCTGCGGCCGGCGGCACAGCCCCTGGCCCGGCCGCTGACCACCGTCCAGGCACCCCTGGAGCCATCCACTCCACAGGCAGAAGAAGGCGCCTGGCCCATGGTGGCCGCCGATCCCCAGCGCACCTCCTGGAGCAGCGCCGACATTCCGGACGACGGCCTGCCCCTGGGGGTGGAATGGTACCGGCCCATCGAAGCCTACATCCCCCAGAACGTCCAGATCATCGCCGCCCACGGCCTGCTCTACGTGGCCACGTCGGCGGGGCTCTATGCGCTGGACGCGGCCACGGGCGCGGTGGCCTGGCGCTACGACACCCGGCTGCCCCTGGGCAACTCCCCCACCGTGGCCGACGGCGTGGTCTACGTGGGGGGATACGACCGCAGCCTCCACGCCTTGGACGCCACCACCGGCCGGCTCCTCTGGCGCTACAGCGGCGCGGGGGCCGGCTTTGCCACCAACCCGCTGGTGGTGGACGGCCAGGTGATCGCCGGCAACCGGGACGGCGGCCTCTACGCCATCGGCGCCCACGGCACAGACCAGGCCGGACAACTGCTGTGGAAATTCCAGGCCGGCGGCCCCATCCTCCAATCCCCCGCCTACGCCGACGGCGTGGTCTACTTCGCAGCCAACGACAACCGGGCCTATGCAGTGAACGCCGCGGATGGCTCCCTGGGCTGGCGCTCCGACACCCTACCGGGCATCCAGTACCAGTCCTACTGGCCGGTCATTTACGGGGACCTGGTCATCTTCGCCGCGAGCGACGGCTATCGGGCCGGCTTGCGGCCCGGCACCCTGAGCGCCGACTGTGGCCGCTTTGGCCTCCTCCAGATCGCCGACCTCTTCGAGTACACCTGCGACACCGACTCTGCCCTCTGGCCCGAAGGGGAGACCCTGGGGCCAGAGGTCGGCCCCCAACCCTGGTCCCACGGCTACCCGGTGGTGGACGTCTCCCCCCGCATGACCGAGTACCTGGAGGACAACCCCAACCCGGCCCCCTTCCGCCACAAGCCGTGGCGCCGGGTGCTCATCGCCCTCCACCGGGCCGACGGCAGGGAGTTCACCTTCGACAGCGACGGCGACGGCTACCCGGAGTATCTACCGGCCAACTGGTGGGGCACCGGCTCCGGCAACCGCTACCCGCCCATCGTCGGGCCAGACGGCCTGCTCTACTTCAGCAACGCCTTCCGCTGTTGCTCCGACGCCAAGGGCTACATCATGGGCTGGCAGCCCGCCACGCCCACCCTGCTGAGCGTCACCGAGGGCTTCGGCGCCCTGGCCGAACCCCAGGCCATCTCCGGCGGCGGGCGTACCATCTTCCGCAACCTCTGCTGCGACCGGGTAGGCGACTACTTCGCCATGGACGAACCGCGCTCCCGGCGGGAGCTCTGGTCCTACAACCTGGAGGAGCTGGCGCCGGGCTACGACCAGATGTGGACCGTGCTGGAGGGGCTGCCCCGGCTGCAGGGGTGGTACCGGGGCGCCACCCAGAGCGTCAACGCGGCCTACCACAACCATGGCGACCAGAACCCCATCATCCCCTACCAGGGGCGCCTCTACGTACACCGGAGCAACGCCGTCCTGGCCTTCGCGCCCAGAGGGCTGCCAGCGGGCGGCGCACACGCCCTGCCCGCCCTGACCATCCAGCCGCCGGCATCCCAACCGACCCAGGAGCCATCTCGGTCCGAGCTGGTGGCGCGGCTGGAGGCGGAAGTGGGCAAGATCCTGGCCGCGGGCGACCTGCGCCCCGGCTACTACAACGTGTACGCCTTCCTGGTGCGGGGCCTGGAGGACTACTTCGCCAACCCGGGGGAGACCCTCTACACCCTGACCCGGGCCTACCCCTTCCTCTCGTCGGGCCTCCAGGCGGAAACAGCGACCTACCTGCACGCCTACTTCGACCGCTACTTCGCAGGCCGGGGCCCCTACCCGCCCATGGTCGCCCACGTGGGCTGGGCCGACGGCGCTCCCCGGGAAAACATGCTCCTCCCCGCGGAGGTGGAGGCGGACCTGGCCAACTTCCCCGCCAGCACCCAGGCCGGCCCCGGCTTCACCTGGACCTATCCCCAGGTGAACTTCTACGCCCTGTGGCAGTACGCGCGCCTCTTCCCGGAGCGGGCATCCGAGGCCTACGATCTGGCCAAAAGCCGTCTCCAGGTACCCCTGCCCAACGGCCCGGCCGACGACTACTACGCGCAGCAGCCTTACGAGCTCAACGGCTACATCGCCGGCTACCTGGGCTTCCTGGGGCTTCAGGAGCTGGCCGGCGCGGCCCAGGCAGATGCCGCCCTGCGCAGCCAGGTGCAACAGGAGCTGGACCGCCTGATCCAGCTGCGCATCGACACCTTCGACAAGGACTCCTACTGGGCGCCCGGGCCAGACACCCCGCGCATCCCCTACTACAAAAAACACTTCGACCTGGCCCGCAACTTCGTCTACCTGACGCCCGAACTGGCCGACCCGCTCTACCGGGCCATCCCCGGCCAGATCGACGCCGCCCTGGACGAATACACCCGCATCGCGCCCTACTGGTTCGTGGGCCGCTACGAAGGAGTCATCGGCGAGGGGGTCCTATCCAACCTCTACAACGCCCATGCCCTCTTCCAGGCCAAAGCCATGCTCCAGGGCGCCGCCCCCCAGGAGCTGGCCCGCTACCTGGACGTGCCGGCCTTCCTGGTGGGTGACCTCTTCTACATCCAGAACCTGACGGCCGTGCTGGAGAGGGACACCTTGGTGCAGCATGTGATCTTCCTGCCCCGCGTTCAGCGGATGGGGAGGTGACCGGGGGATTGGGCAATCCCCCTCTTCTTCACGGCAGGCGGCGCAGCTCCGGCGTCCGGAGCACGATCCAAAGGGAGAGGGAGAGGCAGAGGGCCGCGCTGACCACGATGGTCTGGCTCAGCCCCCACCACTCGGAGAGGGTGCCAATGGCCAGGTTGCCAAAGGGGGCGAAGCCGAAGAAGGTCAGGGTGTAGAGGCTCAACACCCGGCCCCGCATCCCGTCCTCGATGTGGGTCTGGAGCAGGGTGTTGATGAGGGTGAACTCCAGCATGAAGCCGATGCCCAGCACCACGGCCAGGAACAGGGCCAGGCCGTAGAACCGGTTGACGGCGAACAACCCCAGCACCACCGGAAAACTTAAGGCTGCCCAGGTGAGCCAGCGCCCCCGGCGGCCACTGTCGCCCCAGCGGGCCACGATGAAGGCCCCCGTCACCGCGCCCACGCCAGAGGCCGCGTTGATGGCCCCGAACGCGCTCGCGCCCTGGCCCAGGATCCGATCCACAAAGGCGGGCAAGACCGTGCTGTAGGAAATGCCGAACAGGCTGAAGACCAGGGCCATGAGCAGCAGCGCACGCACCTCCCGCAGGCCGTTGGCGTAGGCCAGGCCGCCGATGAGCTGGCGCCAGGGGGAAATCCCTGCTACCTCTCGACGATGGGGTGGCAGCCGCATGGCCAGCAGACAGGCGATCACCGCCAGGAAGGTCACGCCGTTCAGCAGGAAACACCAACCAGCGCCCACGGCAGCCAGCAGAACACCGCCGATGGCCGGGCCCAGGATGCGGGCGCTATTGAACGTCATGGAATTGAGCGCAATGGCGTTGGTCAGGTCGTCCCGCCCCACCATCTCCACCACGAAGGCCTGGCGGGCCGGCCCGTCGAAGGCATTCACCACCCCCTGGCACGCGGCCAACAGCACCACATGCCAGACCTGGACCACGCCGCTGAAGGTCAACCCGGCCAGAACGAAGGCCAGGAGCATGGCCGTGGACTGGGTCCACACCAGCAGGTTGCGCTTGGGCACCTGGTCCACCACCACCCCGCCCCAAGGGGTGATGAGGAGGGCGGGGATGGCCGAGGCAAAGCCGACGATGCCCAGGGCCGCCTCGGAGTGGCTGATTTCGTAGACCAGCCAGCCCTGGGCGATGATCTGCATCCAGGTACCCACCAGGGAGATGAGCTGACCCCCCATGTAGAGGCGGAAATTGCGATGGCGCATGGCGGAGAGGGTCTTGGGCAGGCGAAAGTGGCGGGCCCGCAGGGGCAGGATCTCTGGCGGGATGTTGGGGAGGCGGGGAGGCTTGAACATGGCCATCGACTCAATGCTCCGTTCTAGCTGAGAGGTTCTGGCTGAGAGAATGGAAATAGAGAGCGGGGCCGGCCTGCCGCGCCGGCCCGGGTCCTATCTGGGGCAAGAAACGTTCAGGAAGAATTCCCGGCGTTTTCGCTGGCCTGGGAAGCGGAATGGGAGGGAAGAGAAGCCGCGGCAAAGAGGGGGCGCAGCCGTTGAAGCGCCTCCACCACGGTAGCTCGTTCAGTCGGCGAAAGGGCAGAAAGGGTTTCCGCCAGTCCGGCCCGGGCCGCCTGACGGGCCGCCTCCAGGGTGGCCGCGCCCTGGGTCGTCAGCCGCAGGGTGACACAGCGCCGGTCGTGGGGAGAAGTTTCCCGGGCCACCAGCCCGCGCTGGACCAGCCGGCTGATCTGGCTGGACATGGAGGGCAGGGTGAGGCCCACGTGCTCGGCCACGGCAGAGAGGGTGGAGCCCGGGTGGCCGTTCAGGAAGGCCAGCACCCGCACCTGGAGCACCGACAGGTCGGCACCCCGGTGGCGGCGCACCTCCGCCCGGATGGCCTGCATCACCGCCGGTACCACATCCAGCACAGTTCGGGCGCACTCATCTGGGGAGACGTCCATGGAAATCCCTTTGCCTTTCTAAGTGTTTGGGTGTAAAACTATAAGGCCGAAGGCCGCGGGTGTCAAAAATCGGGGTCCCCAAACGCCGATTGCCTCCTGCCTCCCTTTGCGCTATACTGGACTCCCAAATTACGCTTCTGAAAAGCACATTCCGTCGGACTGGTCTGCATGTCATCCTCCAACCTGCCCATGTTCCGCAGCCTCAGCATCCTGCGCCGTTTACGGCGTGGGCCGGCGGCATGGCAGGATTTGGTGGACTGGGTCCACGTGGACGAAGACCCGACTGCCTATCGGGACGTGGATCAGAAGGCCGGCCGGAAGCGGGTCGAGAACGACATCAAGCGCCTGCGCGACTGGGGCGTGCAGATCGAATTCCGGAACGGCGAATACCACCTCCTCAGCTACGGCGATTTTCACCCCATCTACCTGACCGAAGCAGAGCTGGATACCCTGGCTTTCCTGGCGGAAGCCTTTCGTCCCGGCGCGCCCAACGGCGACGCGGTCCAACACCTGGTGCAGCAGATCGGCGACTGGCTGCCGGAGCGGCAGCGGGATTCCATTCCCCTGCGGCGACAACGGCTGCGAATCGACCTGCGCCGGCGGGACAGCGACCAGATCCCGCCCCGGGTGCAGGAGATGGTGGATCGGGCCATCCAGCAGCGGCGGCTGCTGGCCTTCTACTACCGTTCGCCCGGCCAGGCCGACGGGGAACTCCGCCGGCACATGGTCCAGCCCTGGCACCTATACTTCGACACGGTGCGCCGGCACCTGTACCTGGATGCCTATCGCCTGGAGGTGCGGGGGCCCCATGGGGTCTGGAAGCAGGGGCAGTGGCAGAAGTACCGGCTGGGGCGCATCCTGGCCGAGGGGCTGGAGATCCTGCCAGACAAGCTGCCGCCGGAGCCGCCCCGGCGGCCCCGGTACCGGCTGGAGTACAGGCTGGCCCCGGACATCGCGCGCACGGGGGAGATCACCCGCCACTTTGCCGAGACCCGGGTACACGAAGCGGACGAGGCGGGCTGGGTGCGGGTGACCGCCGTCACCGACGACCTCTTCACGGCCCTGCGGCTGTTGCTGGGATATGGCCCCTACTGCAAAGTCACCGGGGGGCCTGAGGCCCGGCGGGAGATGGAGCGGTTGGTGCGGGAGTTGGCGGGGCTGTATGGGTATGTGTAGCGGAAATTTCCCGCAACAAAACAAAGCTCCCCATCAGCATGGGGAGGCCATGTGGGAGAATCAAAATGGGCACGGTCCGGGGTTGCCGGCAAGAGGGAAGCTGGTGCCTGTCCCTCGGGGCATCAGCCCTCCCGGTAACCCCGGGCGTGCCGTAGAACTTGATTGAGCACAGCGCCTTTGGATGCGGGCATATGCTATCAAGATCGGCATAGGTCTTACCATACCGAGTTGCATAGGAATGATGTGGCTGAAAGGATAACAATCCGTGCTCACAGCAACCGAAATCAATCAAATACTACAGGAGTATACGGAACAGGTAGTCCCTGCAATGTTACGGCAGCACTACCATCTGATTCTGGCCAAGGGGGGGCCGGACTACCCTCATTTGTCTGAGCAATCACATTTGGCGCACCTGATCAATGGGACCTTTGGATTGGCGCGCCTCGCCGCATTCCTGGTCATGAACCAGTCACGCATTCCAGGGCTGACCTCGGAACATCTACGCAAGGCGATTGCACTTTTCACGGTGCACGATCTACACAAGGATACAAATCTTGAGCTCCTGGGCACATCTCAATTCAGCATCCCTTTGCCCCGGTTACGGGAGGAGTATGAACGCTTGGGACTGGTGGCCTTCGCCGGCGACGTGGACAACCACCTCATGCGGGCCGCCAATGTGCATAAACGGAGTACGAAGCATGGCGATCTCCTTCTGAGCGAGGATCCCGATGCACCCCGATTGTGGCTGTTGGTGCGCATCGCGGACACCATCGCCTCGGTTAAAACGCCGGCCAAGGCAGTTGCGTCCTTGCAGGGCTATCTGGCCGATCTGTCGTCCCTGTTTGCGCCCCAGTCGCCGCCCGGCAGGTACGCGTTGTACTACCACGAAATCAAAGATGTACGGGGTGTTCTGACGAACGTGATCCACCAGGCTGTGGCGCAGCAACTGGTTCAGGAGTTTGGTTTCTTCCCCCTGCTTTACTTCGCTACAGGAGCGCTGTACCTGGGCCCTGCCGAAATATCGCCTGTTGACCTGGAGACCACGGTCACTCACGTCGTCGACCTGGCACTTAACGCCTTGGTAAGCACAAGCGGCAGCAATGCCGCAAGAGATGGACTGCGTCGTCAGAAATTTGACTTCGAACAGTATGTGTACGCCTTTGCCAGCGTCGAATCTCTGCTGGAAGTTGTCCGCGATGTTGTGCTAGATGCCAAGCCAGATGCCCGTGTGGCAGAGAAGGAGATTGACGGGTTGGTGGCCAAGCGCAAAGAGTTAGATGAAACATGGCGTGCGACTGTAGAACAGCGCTTGGGCATCCAACTGCTCGATCCCAAAGAGCACAAGGCGTTCAATGAACTGTGGTCCCTTGTACGACAGTACCTCCTCCACGTTGACACCCTGCTACGGGATTTGAGCCCGGAGACTGAACGTCTTGACTGGTTCCTCAAGACATTCTCTGTTCCGGCAGAGGTGGCCAACACCCTGCGGGCCGAGAGTGAGATCTGGGCCCGGGGGGGCGTCGGTAAATACGTGCTGGTCATCGCTTACCACTTTCTGCGCGGTCCCGACTTTGCCGATCGCATATCAGAAAGCTTGCCTTCAGCCGAAGTGATCGAACGCCTCCATCGCAAGGTGCTGGCTGCGTTTAGCTCTCTTGACACCCAAAAAGGCCGACAGGCCGCTGTGGCTGAACTAGGCTGGCGGGAGGAACTCGAGAACTACCTGCAGGAGCACCTGTATCTCTCTTTCGCGCCTGGCGTCCATCTTGCGGATGACAACTTCGATGGCTACTCCCGCCCGAAGCGCAAAGGTCATACGGGCAAGATTTGTTCCCTCTGCAACCGTTCCAGCACGTATACCCAGGGACTACGCACAGGCATTCTGGATGACTTTGGCCGGGTCTTTTCAAATCGGGTTTTGCCTGCCCTTGAAGCCCCCCAAGGCAATCGGTTGTGGTGTCCGATCTGTCAGCTTGAGTTTATCTTCCGCAAAATGCTCGGTATGGGCCTGCCCGCCACCGCCCACTACAAGAACTCTTACCGCATTTACCTGTACATCCTGCCTACCTTCTCCTTTACGCCCGAACACTTGCGATTGTTCGAGCCTCTGTTTAGACCATTCCACCGGGTGACCAACCTGCCCATTCGGGACTACGGCAACGCTCACGGCCTGCCACGCCTTTGGCTGGAACGTCGCAGCTTCGATCCCGAGTGGCTGGAGGAATTAAGGGATGTTCTGGAGCGGGAAGCAGACAAAATTGCGGGCTGGGGTGGACGCAACTTCGTCGGCGAGCGCATCTCTCTGGGCGATGTACGCGGTCAACCCCACTATTACCTTATCACCTGGGAGAAGGCCGCGCGCGAAAGCGAGCGGGATGACGCCCGAGTCGCCACGCGCACAGAGGCGTGGGCCAAGGCTCTGTGCGCTGCGGCAGTTATCAGTGGCCTGACCAGCTGCAAGGTCTACCTGACCGAGCGGCCCTATCTGCCGGTAGCCGATCCAGCCGAACTTAAGGCCACTATCACCCTAGATGGACCACCTCCGGCGTTGCGAGGCCTGCTGGGCGGGCGTACAGACGAGATTACGCTGTATGGTCGAGAGCATAGCCAACGCAGCGGCCTGGAGCGCACACTCGATCTGAGCGCCGCCCTATGGGTGGTGACGGCTGATGTACATGCGCCGAATCGGAACACAAAAGATAAGCACATCTCTGGCCGGCTGGCATTGTTAAACACGTCGCCCCTGGCCGGCGCAACATTCTACAAAGAATACGGACGGTTAAATGACGGTAACTCGCCCTATCCTACCCTTGTCAAGGCTTGTGAGGTCCTGTTGGAAATCCAGGCCGAACTCTACGGAGGTGCATTGATGGACCTGGTCGAAAAGATCGCAGAGAAATCCCTCGCAATTGCTCTCCCTTTTGGTGCCAGTGGCCGCGGCAAGGCGCGACGCTATGAGCTGGTCTTCCGTGAGGGGGTCTCGGCCATGCGCAAGGCGCAGCAGATGATTCCCGAAATGCGGGAAGCGGCCATCAGTGGCAAGGCGCCGTCCCCGCAGGCAGTCGCTGAATTGAAACGGCTGGCCGCTGGTACCTTGCTCAAGGCCATGGAGCGCCGCCAGGAGACGCGACGAGGGGATATCGTTGTGCGAACCTGGGGCAATGAACTGTCCACCAAGGTTGGAGAGTTCATCGACATTCTGGTGGATGAGCTTTATCTGGGCCGGGCCGGCGGCAGCTTCGCCCGCTTCCTGCGCCTGGAGAACAGCCTGGCAGATGGGATCTACTATTACACGGATCGCCATCTATCTCGACACTGGGAAGATTACAGACAACAACGCGCTGTTCAACAACAAACACAACAGGAGGCTTAAACCATGATACTGTCAACACTGGAAAAGTACAGCAAGAACTTCGTGCCCACCATCCCCCGCACGCCCACCAACCGCTATGCCAGCATCATCCTGCTGCGGGAGACCAAGTCCTACGCCATCTTCACCACCGAAGGCGGCGAGCAACAGGATGTGGAGCAGACACCAGCCGGCCTGAGCCACCCCGAGCCCACCACCCGATTGGTGATGTTCAAACGCAAGCAGGTGGCGCCGGAACGCCGCATGGGCAAGGCGCTGCTACGCCAGTATGGCATCTTCCCCTATGCCATCCAGAACGGCCAGGTCGTCTTCGGCGAAGAAGCCCTGGCCATCAAAGAACACTACGAGGACTGCTACCTCACCGAAGGCCTCTGCACCCATTGTCCTGACTGCCTGATCTACGGTTACGCCGCAGTGGAAGGAGAGGGCGCGCGCAAGGCCCGTCTCATGACCGACACTTGTTTCTCAGTACGCCCTTATGAGCTCGTCCAAAAGCAGGTCAAATTCAACGTCATCGACGAGGCAAAGCACACCTCTGGCACCATCACCGAGTACGATTACACTGTGCCCGGTGTCTTCTTGCCAGCCGTGGAGACGACTGTAGATCTAACGGCAGATGAATTCGTCTATGTGCTGGGAAACATTCTTCGCACCCCTCGTTATGGCAAAGAGGGCACGCGACAGGGCTTCGTGCGCAACCATGTGCTGGCCATCGCCTTCTCCGACGTAGAACTGTTCGCCAATCTGGAGTTCACCCAGGCGCTCTATGATGCCTTCATGGCCGATGACGAGATCGACATGGTCGAACGGGGGCTCAGCCTAGTCGACTTCCAGAAACACGCGAACAGTGTCATTGAAACACTAACGCAAAATGTGGCCGGTCGGGTGGAATTGGTCACAGGAGAAGAGCTTCAGGCCATCCTGGAGGACGTGCGAGCGCTCAACCGGGACGAGACGAGGTTCGCCCAATTCTTGAAGGATCTGCATGTCCGTTCGGCCACCTTCACCGTATAGGAGGAGGCGTCCCATGGAAATCTACCGGGGCGAGATCGAGCTGCTGGACTATGTATTCTACGCCACGGTGGAGCGGGGCAAGGTCTATGAGACCGGCGCTTTTCTCCACAACTATGCCCTGACCTACGCCTTGGGGCTGGTACGTGGCGAGACCTACACATATGCCAGATTGGTGCAGCAGCCGTACTACGCCGAGGAACTGACGCCCCTCAACGGCCGTATCTACATCACCCCTGGCGAGGCTGTGCACGTCAGCCATCGCCTGGTGCAGTGGAACACCTTGCGAGAGACTTATGCTTTTCCCGGCAAGCCGCCTTCCCTGGGCTATCCCGACTGGGGCTTCGCCCGGGTGCTACGGCCAGGCTCCCGCTTCCGTTGCTACGTGCTGGTGAACGAAAAGGCAGAGCTTCCCTCCGAGGCGTCGCTGACCGGTCTCCTTAACGGTCAGGCTGTGCGCATCCGACTGGGCAAATTCCCCGGCAAAGCGCGTTTGCGGCTCAAGAAAGCGGACAAGGTGACGCAAGAACAGGACGATTTCCAGAGCGAGCTGCTTCTCAACTGGCGAGACCTGGGGAATGATCCTGTCTTTTGCGATGTGCTGGCGGCTAGTCTGCCCACCCGCCTAATCAGCCGGGCCCGGTTCGCTGCAACGGATCACTACATTGCGCACTTTGGTGAGGAAAAGGTGTGTCTGCCCGCTGCCATGGCATTTCTGGCCCGAGAGGTCCAAACTAAGCGGTCTCGAAGGAGACGGTGATGACTTCCCTGACCATTCAGGTAAAGCCGCTGGCCTATGAGCAGGTGCCCGGCCCCTGGCTAGGAGACTGGCGTCCGTATACCTATCAACGACAGGTGTACGATCTGATTGCCCAGGCGTTGACCGATAGGCAGACTCTGTGCCTCTTTCTGGTCACGCCCACGGGCAGTGGCAAGACCCTGGGTAGCTATGCATATGCCATCAACCACGGTGTGCCGGCCTTTGGTGTCTACCCCACCAACGAGTTGATCCGAGACCAGGAGCGGGCACTGAAACCCTGGCTAGACCCAAACGATGAGTACAGACTTCTGCATATCGACAGTAAACAGCTTGATGATTGGCAGGCAAAGCTGGATCTCGACCGCCACGCGCCTGCGCTGGAGCGTCTCCTGAATTGGGAGCCCACGGTTCTGACCAATCCTGACATTCTGTTCTACACCTTTTTCGGCCTGTACAGAGGACCGGGTGGGCTGAGTCAGCGACTGTTCAGCTTAATTGGACGATATCGGCTGTTTGTCTTCGACGAGTTCCATCTCTACAACGTGAAGCAGATGGCCGATGTAGCCTACCTGCTGGCCACGCTGCAGGCCATCAACCCACACCTGGGGCGGGTGGCCATCTTCGCTTCGGCCACGCCTGATTCCCCAATGTTGCCCTGGTTGCGCCAGAATCTAAACCTGCCAGTAGAGGTGGTGCAGGCGCAACCAGGGGCATCGCCCGCAGCCCGCACCATCGCCCATCCTGTGCGTCTCACCCTGGTGCCGGCTGACCTGGGACGCTGGCAAGGGACAACGACGTTGGTCGAGTATCTGCCGCAGGTGGAAGCATTCCTGGCCCAATATCCCCAGGCCCGACTGGTGACCATCCTGGACTCGGTGGCCGGTGCCATGGCCCTGGCCCAGACTTTGCGCGAGCGATTCCCACAGGTGCCAGTGGGCGAAGTACATGGTTTCACCTCCGAACAGGAACGGGAAGCCGCACTCCAACGACCATTCACAGTTGGTACATCCACCATCGAGGTAGGGATCGACTTCAAGGACGCCACAGGCAAAGACATCTTGATCTTTGAAGCTCGCACGGCCAGCCAATTCATCCAGCGCTTTGGCCGCCTTGGCCGCCATGCCAAAGCCCACGACATTCCCAACTGGTGCATTGCTCTGGTGCCCGAGTACGTCTATCACTTCCTGGCCGACAAGTTGGCCTCCGACCGGCAGGTTACCCGCCAACAGTTGACGGAAGTGATTGACGAAGCCTACCAGGCCCCGGAAGATTTCGCCCACTATCTGCGCAGCCACGCGCCAGCCGAGTTTCACGCTGCGCGCTGGCACGCACAGAGCCTCTTCCAAGCGGATGATCGGCCCATGGTGGCAGCCGGACTGGAGAAGGCCATCGAGGCTTTGACGGGCAAAAGCGCTGGGCAAGCGGCAGGACAGCATCGACGCTACAACGAGCAGAAAATTCTAGCGCCCCTGCTGACCTTTCGGGGCACAGGCTTCGAAGCTGCCATCCTGGACGAGCGCGGTAGCGATCCCGGCTTTCCTGCCCGACGCTATGACCTGTTCTTTCTGTTGCGACGAGGCATCTGCGAGGAGATCGACGAAGATACCTACCTCCAGACGCTGGAGAAGCTGGCCGGACAATGGTCGGAAGAAGTGGCCCGGGAACGTCGTTATGCCCGCCTGATTAAATCGGCTGCCGATGAACTGCTGGGCGTGTATGGTTTCTTCCGTCTCGCCGGCATGTTGGAGCATTCGCGCCGGGTGTGGTTTGAGGCACCAGAAGAAGTACTGGCCGGCCGAAAAGCAGAAGTGACCGTATTGAGCGGATTGGAGATCGGAACCGATCCAGAGATGCGCCTACGGCGCCTGAACCGCCATCTACGCAGGAAACAGCTGGTCGCCTGGTTCATAGACCGCCACCCTTCCGCTATCAAACTAGGTCGGGCCTTGCCGTCCCTCTTCGCCCTATACGAACTGCGCGTGCGCCGTCCCGGCGGCCGGCTCAGCGATCAGCCCTGGACCATCGCCTTTAACCAGAACGCCTTCTTCCTGGACAGCCTGGGCTGGTGGCGGGAGAAAAAGCAGAACGACCCGATCATTCTCTAATGCATCGTTGGCCCTACACATCCAAGGAGCACCCTGATGCGAGATCCAACCCCCACACCCCCCCACGCGCTGCGGGCCCTGGTCCTGGACCTGGTAGCCCTCAACGGCGGTTCGCTGCCACCCGTGGCCGGCGAACTGGCCCACGCCGCCTTCTACGCCATCGTGGACCAAGTCGATCCTGCCCTCTCCCGCCACATGCACGACGCCCAGGGCCGCTCCGCCTTTGCCCTCTCTCCCCTGCAGGGCTTCCCCCTGGACCGGGGCTCATCGCCCCGGCGGCTGACCATCCAGGCCGGCCAGCAGGGGTGGCTGCGCATCTGCCTGCTGGACGACCAGCTCTTCCAGGCCTTCCAGGAACACCTCCTCCGGGGGCCCCTGCCCACCATCCGCCTGGGCGAAGTCCAGCTGGCCATCACCCAGGTCTACGGCGCGCCGGGCAGCCACCCCTGGTGCGGCTACACCACCCTGGACAGCCTGCGCCGGCTCCACGAAACACCCACCCAGTGGACCCTGGAATTCGCCAGCCCCACGGCTATCCGCTGGGGTCAGGCCGACAACCGGACCCGTCGGGTGGAGGTCTTTCCCATGCCCCGTCTGGCTGTGGCCGGCCTGCGCACCCGTTGGGACCGGCTCACGGGCGACCAATGGGGGCTCGCCTTTGAGGAATGGGTCGAGCGAAATGTGACAGTCAGTGCGGTCTGGCGCTGGCAGACCCAGAACTTCCCCTTCCAACGCCAGAGCTACCGGGGCGGTGTAGGGCGACTGGCCTATCGGGTGCTGGATCCCAGCCACGCCGACTACGTGGCCCACTTCAACCGCCTGCTCACCCTGGCCTTCTACACCGGCATCGGCTACAAAACCACCCACGGCCTGGGCATGGTGCGGGTGGTCGGTGTAGAGTCCGGAGTCCGAAGTCCGGAGTCCGGGGTCCGAAGTTCTAGGGGAAGCAGAGATGTTGGCCGGGGGGATGTAGGGGGTTGAACATGGCAAGTTTCAGTCTGAACGCTCAACCCCGCCCAAAATCGATGACACCCCCACCCTCGGCTCCGGACCCCGGACCCCGGACTTAGAACTCAGGACTTCGGACTCAGGACACAGGACTTCGGACTCAGGACTTCGGACTCAGGACTTCAAACTCAGGACTACCCCCATGGATCCCCTACCCCTCTCCTACATCAACCAGTTCGCCTACTGCCCCCGCCGCTTCTGGTACATGTATGTGCTGGGGGAAATGGCAGAAAACGCCCACGTACTGCGGGGCGTTCTCAACCATCAGCGGGCCCACACGCCAGGCCAGGAATTGACACCCGCGGGGACCCGGGTCCATCGACGGGTCTACGTCTACAGCGAGCGGCTGGGCCTGGCCGGCATCTGCGACCTGGTGGAAGAGGATAGCCAGGGACAATTGACGCCGGTGGAATACAAGCAGGGTCGACAGGGGAAGTGGAACAACGACCAGGTACAGCTCTGTGCTCAGGCCCTCTGCCTGGAGGAAATGACGGGCCAATCCATCGGCCACGGCTACCTCTTTTACTTCGGCAGCCGGCGCCGGGTAGCAGTTCCGTTCACGCCAACCCTGCGGGAGCAGACCCAAAGCCTCCTCCAGGAGATGCGGGAAGTCCTGGCCCGGGGGGAAATTCCACCCCACACCAGCCAGCGGGCCCGCTGCCGGGGCTGCAGCCTGGCGGAGATCTGCCTGCCCCGGGAGACGGAGTTACTGGCGGCTGAAGTCCGCCCGGGGCCGGACAAGAATCGATGAGGCGTCCACGACAAGAATGACAGATTTCACGGATGGACACCGATGCGGAAAGGAGCGCCATGACCACCCTGTATCTGACTGAACCCCGCAGCGTGGTGCGCAAGGACGGGGAAACGCTGGTTGTCAAGATTCCGGCCAACAGCCAGGACGGCAGCGCGGCGCGCACGGTGCGGGTGCCCATGATGAAGATCGACCAGGTAGTCGTCCTGGCCGACAGCACCCTGACCACACCGGCCCTGCTGGCCCTCCTGGAGCAGGAAGCGGACATCTGTTTCTGCGATTACCACGGACGCTTCAAAGGCCGGCTGTCCAACGGGACGGGCAAGCAGGTCTTTCTGCGCCTGGCCCAGTTCCAGGCCCACATGGACTATCCCCGGCGCATTGGGCTGGCTGCGCGCTTTGTGCGGGGTAAATTGCACAACCAGCGCACCCTCCTGCTGCGCAGCAACCGAACCCTGCAGGAAGAACAGGTGGCGGCCGATGCAGCCACCCTGGGCGACTTGATCCAGGCTGTGGACGGGCTGGAGGTGACCGGCGACGGCCCGCCCGATCCGTCTCGTCCCCAGCAGGAATCCGCCTTGGGCACCCTCCAGGGGATGGAAGGTGCGGGAGCGGCGGCCTTTTTCCGCAGCTTCGGGCGACTGCTGAAGCAGCCCTTTCCCTTTCCGGGTCGACGCCGGCGTCCGCCGACGGATCCCATCAACGCGCTGTTGAGCTTTGGCTACACCCTGCTGTTGAACCATCTTCTCAGCGCGGTCCAGCTGGTAGGCTTTGACCCATATGTGGGCTTTCTCCACAGCCCGGGCTACGGGAAGCCGGCATTGGCCCTGGACCTGATGGAGGAGATGCGAACCCCCATCGTAGATTCAGTGGTTTTGACGGTCATCAACAAGCAGATCATCCAGCCCCATCATTTTGAGGAACAATTTGGGACCTACCGGCTGACGGGGCCGGGTCGCAAGCTGTTTCTTCAGCAGTTTGAGCAGCGCCTCAACACGGAGATTCAGCACCCGGCCTTTGGCTATCGCGCCAGCTATCGGCGCTGTCTGGAGTTGCAGGCTCGGCTGTTGGCCAAATTTTTGCTGGGCGAAGTGCCCACCTATCGTCCCTTTCAAATTCGGTAGCCCATCGAATCCTGTCTTCATTGGTCAGAATCTGGCGAATCCCCCATGGCAGACAATCGAACCACTACCCTCTACGTCATTGCATACGACATTCCGTCCAACCGACGCCGGAGCCGGGTCCACAAAATTCTCAGCGCGTTTGGTCGGTGGACCCAATACAGCCTGTTTGAGTGTTTTTTGAACGAGCGGGACTACCTGCGTCTGCAGGCCATGCTGGCTGAGCATCTGGAGGACGCGAAGGATTCAGTTCGCATCTATCCCCTCTGTGGGACCTGTCAGGAGCGGGTGGAGACGGTGGGGGGACCACCGCCGGAGGAGCCGGATCTCTATGTTGTTTAGCAAAGTGAGGAAGGGAGCAGAAAAAAGCTGCGAGCAAGGGAGCAGGGCCGACCCTGGAGGGAAATCCTCGCAAGGGCGGGTCCTGGCTTTGGCCAGTGTATCAGCCAGGGGTGGGATGGCCGTTCTAGGCTGGATGAAATGGTGGACAATGGTTGGGATCCATAACCGAGCCGGATTGGCGGAGAGGAGAAGACCCGGTCCTCGCAGGTGGGAGGCGATACGGCTGTGCTGTGGTATAATAGCATTGTGGGTTGCAGAACCCATCAAAAAGGGGGAGCATAGGGGACGAAAATCCCAGGATCCCACGTGTTTTTAGGGAAAATGCGAGAGCGGTCGAAGGCCCACCCAACCCATCCGAGGGATTGAAACACATCCGGGCCCGAAAATGTGACAACACTCCCCACCGGTCGAAGGCCCACCCAACCCATCCGAGGGATTGAAACGAACCAGGCCGCATTCAGCCTGGGCCAGCTGGTGGGTCGAAGGCCCACCCAACCCATCCGAGGGATTGAAACCCCAGGGTGACGATAGGGGTGACGATAGGGTGACGATAAAGTCGAAGGCCCACCCAACCCATCCGAGGGATTGAAACGGCGATAGCCTCTTCCCACGTGGCCCCCCGCAAAGCCGGTCGAAGGCCCACCCAACCCATCCGAGGGATTGAAACTTCCCCAGTGGTAGAGCCCCCCAGGGTGACGATGGTGAGTCGAAGGCCCACCCAACCCATCCGAGGGATTGAAACCAGTGTTCGCGGTGCGGGGCGCGCACGGCAAGTGAGTCGAAGGCCCACCCAACCCATCCGAGGGATTGAAACTCGCTGCCCGGTCACGGCCCGATAGATGGTAATCTTGTCGAAGGCCCACCCAACCCATCCGAGGGATTGAAACTCCGCAACTCAAAAGCCGCCTGCCATCCCTCTGGACGTCGAAGGCCCACCCAACCCATCCGAGGGATTGAAACAGGCCGCGTCGCGCATGGCCACCAGGGCCTGGCCGAGTCGAAGGCCCACCCAACCCATCCGAGGGATTGAAACCTTCGTCAAATGAGTGAACAATACAAGTTTCAACCCGTCGAAGGCCCACCCAACCCATCCGAGGGATTGAAACAAGAATGGAAGGCCCTACGGCTGTCGCGGTCATGGCTGTCGAAGGCCCACCCAACCCATCCGAGGGATTGAAACAGTCCGCGCACCAGGACCGTGCCCCCCCACTCGGGCAGTCGAAGGCCCACCCAACCCATCCGAGGGATTGAAACTGGCCATCACCGCATCTGCCCCACGCAGGGCCGGTCGGTCGAAGGCCCACCCAACCCATCCGAGGGATTGAAACAATGACGGTTCGTTCGCTGCCATCCCGGTATTTGAGTCGAAGGCCCACCCAACCCATCCGAGGGATTGAAACTGGCCAGCTCGTGCCTTTTAAGTCCGTTTGGTTCGCGTCGAAGGCCCACCCAACCCATCCGAGGGATTGAAACACCCACACCACACCACACCTCCTCTATGGAAGAGGGGTCGAAGGCCCACCCAACCCATCCGAGGGATTGAAACCGTTTTCCGCCGCCCGCGTTGGCGGAAAACGAAAAGTCGAAGGCCCACCCAACCCATCCGAGGGATTGAAACACCATCCGCAAGCCGGTACGGGCCGGGCGCTGCCCCGTCGAAGGCCCACCCAACCCATCCGAGGGATTGAAACATGTCCTCTCCCCCCTTTAGGGGGGAGCTTCCGGCGTCGAAGGCCCACCCAACCCATCCGAGGGATTGAAACTGCGCCTAGCCGTCACTAGCAGTGGGGCGCCGCCATGTCGAAGGCCCACCCAACCCATCCGAGGGATTGAAACTCATTCGATCCGGGCGATTGTCAGTTGGGGCTACAGAGTCGAAGGCCCACCCAACCCATCCGAGGGATTGAAACTGGCACCAACATGGCGGCCTCCGCGTCGGTCACCTGTCGAAGGCCCACCCAACCCATCCGAGGGATTGAAACTGCAATAGTGTTCAGTTCACAAAAAGGAGGAGAGATGGTCGAAGGCCCACCCAACCCATCCGAGGGATTGAAACATGTCCTGACGGCCCCGTCCGGGCCGGGTTGATGCAGTCGAAGGCCCACCCAACCCATCCGAGGGATTGAAACGAGAGAAAACTCGACTCATCGTCTGCCGATAACTCGGTCGAAGGCCCACCCAACCCATCCGAGGGATTGAAACCATCCTGGCCAGCGACGGGACCATATCCAGGGCGTAGTCGAAGGCCCACCCAACCCATCCGAGGGATTGAAACAGGTTTTTGTCGGGGGGACCGCCCCCCCGCAACTGGTCGAAGGCCCACCCAACCCATCCGAGGGATTGAAACATTTTAGTCAGGTCGGCGATCTGGTACTCGTGGATTGTCGAAGGCCCACCCAACCCATCCGAGGGATTGAAACATATGGACCGTGTCTCCTACCCGGCGCTTTTCGACGGTCGAAGGCCCACCCAACCCATCCGAGGGATTGAAACCGCCATTTTTGGGCCACCTCGCCCGGGAGGCCCTGCGTCGAAGGCCCACCCAACCCATCCGAGGGATTGAAACGCTGGATCGCGTCCTGGGTGGTGCTCAACTCGACAACGTCGAAGGCCCACCCAACCCATCCGAGGGATTGAAACGGGCCATACTGCTGCCAGGTGGCTGACCACTCCCCGTCGAAGGCCCACCCAACCCATCCGAGGGATTGAAACACTGATACGCAAGTGGTCAATAGTCGTACCGTTCAGCGTCGAAGGCCCACCCAACCCATCCGAGGGATTGAAACGGGCTATACGCAAACCAGGATGGCAGGCCCGGACGCCGTCGAAGGCCCACCCAACCCATCCGAGGGATTGAAACGTACAACGCCTGGGCCACCTGGGCCGGATCATTCAGTCGAAGGCCCACCCAACCCATCCGAGGGATTGAAACAGCTAGCCGGGCCTTCCTCTTCGCCCCCGTCTTCGTCGTCGAAGGCCCACCCAACCCATCCGAGGGATTGAAACTTTCCGTACCCACGCGAAAAACAAGCGCGCTGCATCGTCGAAGGCCCACCCAACCCATCCGAGGGATTGAAACAGCCGGTGGAGGGGGACACGGCCAAAGACGCGCTCCGTCGAAGGCCCACCCAACCCATCCGAGGGATTGAAACGGCAGCATCGGCATTGTCCAGCAAATGGAAGATTCCGTCGAAGGCCCACCCAACCCATCCGAGGGATTGAAACTGGAGTTCGCCGCCATACAAGAAGTCGTCAACAAAGAGTCGAAGGCCCACCCAACCCATCCGAGGGATTGAAACTCTACCAGTGAGCTGGCGGCCGGTGCCGTAACCGCAGTCGAAGGCCCACCCAACCCATCCGAGGGATTGAAACCGGCGTAGCATACGCCTTCTGCTCCGCCTGTACGGGTCGAAGGCCCACCCAACCCATCCGAGGGATTGAAACTACCACAACGGGGAAGAGCTCATTGACTTGGGGGCGGGTCGAAGGCCCACCCAACCCATCCGAGGGATTGAAACCTCATCCCGGCCACACACCACGATGCCGGTCATGTGTCGAAGGCCCACCCAACCCATCCGAGGGATTGAAACCGGCGGCGACCTGAAAACGATTGCTGACCGTATCGAGTCGAAGGCCCACCCAACCCATCCGAGGGATTGAAACCGTTCTCGCTCCAACTCCGGCTGGGGCGGCCCCCGGGTCGAAGGCCCACCCAACCCATCCGAGGGATTGAAACCAGATAGAGGGTCGGCGGCCTGGATCGGCCATGTTGGTCGAAGGCCCACCCAACCCATCCGAGGGATTGAAACGCGTGGCCGTCCCAGCCCTCGCCTGCTCTACAACCGTCGAAGGCCCACCCAACCCATCCGAGGGATTGAAACTTTGCCTGGCGTGTGGCACTTGTAATCCGGCACCGTGTCGAAGGCCCACCCAACCCATCCGAGGGATTGAAACCGATGGATCCAGGATATCATCGCTGCTACTCCGGGAGTCGAAGGCCCACCCAACCCATCCGAGGGATTGAAACTCCCCAGGCGTCCCGTCCCGACTCCCGCAGGTAGAGTCGAAGGCCCACCCAACCCATCCGAGGGATTGAAACCGCCAGATACATCAACCTGTACTGCTCCTGCATAAGTCGAAGGCCCACCCAACCCATCCGAGGGATTGAAACCGTCGCATTCTTCCGCCGCTTGAAAGCGGGTGAAAGTCGAAGGCCCACCCAACCCATCCGAGGGATTGAAACCGTTTCTAGCCCGGCCCGGGCCAGAGCCCGATTGTTGTCGAAGGCCCACCCAACCCATCCGAGGGATTGAAACACCCCTGGCTGCTATTGGTCGCCAGGCGCTACAGGTCGAAGGCCCACCCAACCCATCCGAGGGATTGAAACCATTCCGCACCAAATTGCGCCCCACCCAAGCACAGGTCGAAGGCCCACCCAACCCATCCGAGGGATTGAAACCGTAGAGCGTTACGGCGTCTACACCGGAACGTTTCTGTCGAAGGCCCACCCAACCCATCCGAGGGATTGAAACCTCATCCCGGCCACACACCACGATGCCGGTCATGTTGCGTCGAAGGCCCACCCAACCCATCCGAGGGATTGAAACTGTGCTTATTTCGCCACGCCGACCTCGCCGCTGCGAGTCGAAGGCCCACCCAACCCATCCGAGGGATTGAAACTTGCGCCAGCGTCGACGGCATGGCAAAAAGCGCGGCCGTCGAAGGCCCACCCAACCCATCCGAGGGATTGAAACTCCGCCAGATACAATGCAGGCTGTAGTTGCCGCTGAGTCGAAGGCCCACCCAACCCATCCGAGGGATTGAAACCCGCTTCTATGTCCGCCAGCAGCAGGCAGTGGCCGAGTCGAAGGCCCACCCAACCCATCCGAGGGATTGAAACTTGGGTTAGGCCCCAGGGTGGCGTGGTAGCGCCGTCCGTCGAAGGCCCACCCAACCCATCCGAGGGATTGAAACTGCACCAGCGCGAAATCGGCGCCCGGCCACAGCGTCAGTCGAAGGCCCACCCAACCCATCCGAGGGATTGAAACATAGCTTCGGCCCCGGCAGTCGGCCCTCATGCGGCGGTCGAAGGCCCACCCAACCCATCCGAGGGATTGAAACCATTGTCGCCGGCGCCTGGCCACATTGTAGCCGGTGGTCGAAGGCCCACCCAACCCATCCGAGGGATTGAAACTTCACCCACCCCACGTAGGTTGACACCTGATGGGGTCGAAGGCCCACCCAACCCATCCGAGGGATTGAAACACACCTGGCGCGGCAAACGGGCATGCGTCCAGCAGGAAGGTCGAAGGCCCACCCAACCCATCCGAGGGATTGAAACATGGTGAACGTGGCCTACTACTGGCGGCCCGACATCCCGTCGAAGGCCCACCCAACCCATCCGAGGGATTGAAACCACCGTTTGGCGGCCCAAAAATCGCAGCCGGCTCCGTCGAAGGCCCACCCAACCCATCCGAGGGATTGAAACACAATCCACCAGCTTCCGTCCCGGGCCTGCCAGGGTTGGTCGAAGGCCCACCCAACCCATCCGAGGGATTGAAACGACGAGGAGGGGCTCTGGGTGCGCAGTCTGGCCGGCAGTCGAAGGCCCACCCAACCCATCCGAGGGATTGAAACATTATGGCTGGTTGCAACTCGCCTTTTTCCGGTCCAGGTCGAAGGCCCACCCAACCCATCCGAGGGATTGAAACACGCGCTAAGCGCCACCAAGGCCAGCCTGTTCAAGGTCGAAGGCCCACCCAACCCATCCGAGGGATTGAAACCCAGGCAGGCGCAGCGGCCCAGGCTGCCAACGCGGTCGAAGGCCCACCCAACCCATCCGAGGGATTGAAACATTATATGTCCTCCTTGCCCGGTTATTGTCGCCCGGTCGAAGGCCCACCCAACCCATCCGAGGGATTGAAACCACCCAGCCGATGCGTGGCAGACGCACGCGCTTTTCTTCCACGTCGAAGGCCCACCCAACCCATCCGAGGGATTGAAACTCGACGCAGCAAGCGGGCAGTTCACCGGACGTGTGGCGGGTCGAAGGCCCACCCAACCCATCCGAGGGATTGAAACAGCCATGAGCGTTGAAATCATGACGCGTGTCTGGCATGTCGAAGGCCCACCCAACCCATCCGAGGGATTGAAACCGCCCGATGAGTACGTCGCCCGGCTCCAGCGTGCGCCGTCGAAGGCCCACCCAACCCATCCGAGGGATTGAAACACTGGATGCCGGGAAAGAGGGCTTCCTGCAGATGAAGTCGAAGGCCCACCCAACCCATCCGAGGGATTGAAACGCGCAGATTCAGCGCATGATTGAGGCCACAGACAAGTCGAAGGCCCACCCAACCCATCCGAGGGATTGAAACTTCCGCTCGTAGCGGTAGCAGATGGGACACAATCCGGTCGAAGGCCCACCCAACCCATCCGAGGGATTGAAACACGTTGTCTGGCGTGGTGTACTTGATTTGGTCGCGCGTCGAAGGCCCACCCAACCCATCCGAGGGATTGAAACGCGGTTCCGTGCTCGCCGGCGCGCCGTCGCCGCACGGGTCGAAGGCCCACCCAACCCATCCGAGGGATTGAAACCGTACTACTGTGTTATCTACGGCCAACGTGAGCACGGTCGAAGGCCCACCCAACCCATCCGAGGGATTGAAACATATAGTCGGCCTCCGGGGCGAATGTGTGAGCACTGTCGAAGGCCCACCCAACCCATCCGAGGGATTGAAACTGTCGGTCGTGGCGGCACAGACAGCGGCCTTTCCGGTCGAAGGCCCACCCAACCCATCCGAGGGATTGAAACTCACAGTTCATGGCCGCAACGGCCAAGGAGGATGCAGGTCGAAGGCCCACCCAACCCATCCGAGGGATTGAAACACATTTAGCCGAAAACGTGACATCCACGTCACATTTTGTCGAAGGCCCACCCAACCCATCCGAGGGATTGAAACGTTCAGCGCGGGCGAGGCTGCCCAGGCCATGCTGGGTCGAAGGCCCACCCAACCCATCCGAGGGATTGAAACTGCTATCACTACAGCCATTGGGGCCATCGCCTGGGTCGAAGGCCCACCCAACCCATCCGAGGGATTGAAACCGACGGTCAGATCCTCCCACACGTCCAGCGCACCCAGGTCGAAGGCCCACCCAACCCATCCGAGGGATTGAAACATGCTGTTAAAGCCGCCAACCCCCAGGGCGCGATATTGGTCGAAGGCCCACCCAACCCATCCGAGGGATTGAAACCCTGCTCAGCCCCATCGGCCTGGTCGTGGCTGCGGTGTCGAAGGCCCACCCAACCCATCCGAGGGATTGAAACCCACCGGATCCAGGGGCGCAAGTTGATCAGGCCGAAGTCGAAGGCCCACCCAACCCATCCGAGGGATTGAAACCGTAGTGGCCGAACTGGCGCAGGTAGGCGTCCACCGGTCGAAGGCCCACCCAACCCATCCGAGGGATTGAAACACAGCGCAGGCGGCCGAGCCTGGCGCCGGAGGCGTCGGTCGAAGGCCCACCCAACCCATCCGAGGGATTGAAACCGGCACCACCGAGCAACCGAACACCGGCGTTCGGAGCGTCGAAGGCCCACCCAACCCATCCGAGGGATTGAAACCTTGCTCGGTACAGAGGCGGCCGGCGGCGCGACATTCTGTCGAAGGCCCACCCAACCCATCCGAGGGATTGAAACGCGCTCCAGCTCCAGTTGTCGTCGGCGCTCGTTCGAGGTCGAAGGCCCACCCAACCCATCCGAGGGATTGAAACAGCAAATGGAGGAATCACTGATGCCACCGCGAATCGTCGAAGGCCCACCCAACCCATCCGAGGGATTGAAACGGCCGTTGGCGTGGCGTAGAGCACCCGACGTCCGGCCGTCGAAGGCCCACCCAACCCATCCGAGGGATTGAAACAATCTGCCCGCCGTGAGCATCCGAGGCCCTGGGCGTCGAAGGCCCACCCAACCCATCCGAGGGATTGAAACCCAATTGACGATTTCTGACGGTGTGCCCAGGCCGAGTCGAAGGCCCACCCAACCCATCCGAGGGATTGAAACCGAATCTACATTGACTACACAGATAACGGCGGAATCTGGTCGAAGGCCCACCCAACCCATCCGAGGGATTGAAACCACCGTTGACTTGGCAAAATCGCACCAGTCCTCCATCTGTCGAAGGCCCACCCAACCCATCCGAGGGATTGAAACTCACTGTTGGCCAACTCCAGTTTGCCGAAACGGGTGGTCGAAGGCCCACCCAACCCATCCGAGGGATTGAAACATTGAGCTTCACGCCAGGCCGCCCGGTGCACGGCAAAGTCGAAGGCCCACCCAACCCATCCGAGGGATTGAAACGGTCCATTCCCAAGTCTTGCAGAATGTCCAGGTGCGGTCGAAGGCCCACCCAACCCATCCGAGGGATTGAAACCCAGGTGGTTGCGATACGTTGGCTTGCTCACGCTTCCGTCGAAGGCCCACCCAACCCATCCGAGGGATTGAAACTTTGATGCGCTCAAAAACATCGTCGTCAACATCAGGGTCGAAGGCCCACCCAACCCATCCGAGGGATTGAAACACCTCCCAGTAGGTGTCCACGAACCATACGCTTCCAGTCGAAGGCCCACCCAACCCATCCGAGGGATTGAAACCGCATCATCGAGGCCAACAGCACGCCGCGCACGAAGGGTCGAAGGCCCACCCAACCCATCCGAGGGATTGAAACGTGAACGGCCTGCGCTACAGCACGGCCACAGCCACATGTCGAAGGCCCACCCAACCCATCCGAGGGATTGAAACAATAATCTGCGCCGGCGCCTGGCCACATTGTAGCCGGTCGAAGGCCCACCCAACCCATCCGAGGGATTGAAACAGCAACCCCGGCAACCGCTCCCAACCCCGCTGCGCCGTCGAAGGCCCACCCAACCCATCCGAGGGATTGAAACCTGGCCAGTAGCTGCGGGATCAGAGCAGTCGCAGGTCGAAGGCCCACCCAACCCATCCGAGGGATTGAAACGACCCAAGTTTTTCAATTGGGGCAGCGGGCCATATGGTCGAAGGCCCACCCAACCCATCCGAGGGATTGAAACTGCCCGCGGCCCACGCCGAGGACGACCGCCCATCAGCTCGTCGAAGGCCCACCCAACCCATCCGAGGGATTGAAACCGCTTTGACGGCAGACGCCATCAGGTTGGCCGATAGGTCGAAGGCCCACCCAACCCATCCGAGGGATTGAAACTCAGATCTGTCTGAGGCGCTGGCTGCACTACAACGAGTCGAAGGCCCACCCAACCCATCCGAGGGATTGAAACCAGCATATCCGCTGGCCAGGCAGACATGGTCGGAGTCGAGTCGAAGGCCCACCCAACCCATCCGAGGGATTGAAACCAGTACGCCAGCACGTTGCCCGTGGTGCCACTGGCTGGTCGAAGGCCCACCCAACCCATCCGAGGGATTGAAACTAACGGGCACTGCTTCAGAAGTAGCCACCCAGTTACGTCGAAGGCCCACCCAACCCATCCGAGGGATTGAAACGGACTGAAGGAGCAACAGCCATGAAGCGCAACGACTGCGTCGAAGGCCCACCCAACCCATCCGAGGGATTGAAACTCTCGTGAGGCCCACGGCAAGCGCCGTAGTTGTTCTGTCGAAGGCCCACCCAACCCATCCGAGGGATTGAAACCAGTTATCTACGCCGCTGGGGACGGCGCATCTCGCAGTGGTCGAAGGCCCACCCAACCCATCCGAGGGATTGAAACGCCAAAAACAAATCCACCTGGATCCCGGCAGCATGGTCGAAGGCCCACCCAACCCATCCGAGGGATTGAAACCTCTTTTGACGAAATTTTGTCGAGTTTGAACGAGTTGTCGAAGGCCCACCCAACCCATCCGAGGGATTGAAACAATGTTTATCGTGTGATACAGGAGGCAACACCATGGGGTCGAAGGCCCACCCAACCCATCCGAGGGATTGAAACAACGGGAAATTCTACTGGATCGAGACGACAAGAACAGTCGAAGGCCCACCCAACCCATCCGAGGGATTGAAACCAATGATCCGAACATCGAAAGCATCTGGTTGGGGTTGTCGAAGGCCCACCCAACCCATCCGAGGGATTGAAACGCCATGAAATGCGTCAATTGCGGTGCGGACATCGAGTCGAAGGCCCACCCAACCCATCCGAGGGATTGAAACGTCGGTCGCAGCTGCGCAGGCAACGGCCTTGCCGTGTCGAAGGCCCACCCAACCCATCCGAGGGATTGAAACCGGTATCCGGCACGCGATTGCAGGCCGGGGGGCACGGTCGAAGGCCCACCCAACCCATCCGAGGGATTGAAACCCCGGTTGCCGTCGAACGCGCCCGGCGTCTCCTGGCGGGTCGAAGGCCCACCCAACCCATCCGAGGGATTGAAACAGCCACATTGACGATCCGGACATGGTCCGGGGGCGCGTCGAAGGCCCACCCAACCCATCCGAGGGATTGAAACGGAAATATCCGGGGACCAGCTACGATTGGCCGACAGTGTCGAAGGCCCACCCAACCCATCCGAGGGATTGAAACAACTATGGAGGCACAGCCAGGGCCGAGAAGATGACGATAGTCGAAGGCCCACCCAACCCATCCGAGGGATTGAAACCATCGCCCTGGTGGGCCGTACGTCCATCTTCGCCAAGTCGAAGGCCCACCCAACCCATCCGAGGGATTGAAACCCGGGCAGGCCGGCCGTTCTGGTGGAGGGCGAGCTGGGGTCGAAGGCCCACCCAACCCATCCGAGGGATTGAAACAATCATAACCACCTGGGCCCGGCTGCAGCGTTCCAGTCGAAGGCCCACCCAACCCATCCGAGGGATTGAAACATCATCAATAGCGCCCACTCGGTGCAGCCACCGCACGTCGAAGGCCCACCCAACCCATCCGAGGGATTGAAACTACCTGGTGCAGAGTGGGGCCTAACGCCTGTTTCGTCGAAGGCCCACCCAACCCATCCGAGGGATTGAAACAGGCTAAGCGGGGATGTGGACATCGTGGAGGCGGTGTCGAAGGCCCACCCAACCCATCCGAGGGATTGAAACCGGCGTGCGCGTGGACACGGCCACGCGTGCGCGTATCGGTCGAAGGCCCACCCAACCCATCCGAGGGATTGAAACCGGCGTGCGCGTGGACACGGCCACGCGTGCGCGTATCGGTCGAAGGCCCACCCAACCCATCCGAGGGATTGAAACTCCGTAGTCGCCCGGCGCGCCCAGTTGACGGCCGGACAGTCGAAGGCCCACCCAACCCATCCGAGGGATTGAAACCAGTTATATTGCGTTTTCTGCCAGGGGCAACACCAGGTCGAAGGCCCACCCAACCCATCCGAGGGATTGAAACATCGCCAGCCAACAGGCCGACACCGATGAACAGCTGAGTCGAAGGCCCACCCAACCCATCCGAGGGATTGAAACACCATTTTCTTCCTGGCCGCGCTGGCCGTCTGGTGGGTCGAAGGCCCACCCAACCCATCCGAGGGATTGAAACTTCGATGATGCTCACGATCTCGTGCACCACGTAGAAGGTCGAAGGCCCACCCAACCCATCCGAGGGATTGAAACTGAGAGGGCGCGGCAGGAGGCGGCCAGCATTCCCTTCGTCGAAGGCCCACCCAACCCATCCGAGGGATTGAAACAGCGTCTTCCAGCCCCACTGGGCGGCGTGGGACCCGTGTCGAAGGCCCACCCAACCCATCCGAGGGATTGAAACTCCTTCTCTCGTTCAGGGTTTGATCCTGACCATACAGTCGAAGGCCCACCCAACCCATCCGAGGGATTGAAACAACTTCGGCAACATCTATGCGGGCCAGCAGATGTTGTCGAAGGCCCACCCAACCCATCCGAGGGATTGAAACATACGTCGTCTGACGGCATTTCGTGCTTCATGTCCGGTCGAAGGCCCACCCAACCCATCCGAGGGATTGAAACCTGCCAGAGAATTGTACATCGGGGGCCGTAATGTAAAGTCGAAGGCCCACCCAACCCATCCGAGGGATTGAAACGAGCCATTGTGCCTGCTGCTCTGTGGGCTGATGACGTCGAAGGCCCACCCAACCCATCCGAGGGATTGAAACGAGCCATTGTGCCTGCTGCTCTGTGGGCTGATGACGTCGAAGGCCCACCCAACCCATCCGAGGGATTGAAACCGCCTGACCGGCGCGCCGGTCAATGTGCCTGCCAGGGTCGAAGGCCCACCCAACCCATCCGAGGGATTGAAACAACAATCTACAGTTCGGAGTAGAGATTCTATAGGAGGGTCGAAGGCCCACCCAACCCATCCGAGGGATTGAAACCTCTTTGAGGAAGAGGAGCTACAAACGCTGATGAAGTCGAAGGCCCACCCAACCCATCCGAGGGATTGAAACGACATCTACAGGTGTCGCCTCTGCAACCATCCCCGAGGTCGAAGGCCCACCCAACCCATCCGAGGGATTGAAACAAATCTGCCTGAGCTGTCCATATATGTGCGCCAGCTGGTCGAAGGCCCACCCAACCCATCCGAGGGATTGAAACAGGGAAAACGCCAAAAGAACCGTCGAACAGGTTAGGTCGAAGGCCCACCCAACCCATCCGAGGGATTGAAACGAACCGTATCTTGATGGCAGAATCGTTAATGTAGAGTCGAAGGCCCACCCAACCCATCCGAGGGATTGAAACCCTCCTGACGATCTGGTAATCGAGGATTTGGCTGGCGTCGAAGGCCCACCCAACCCATCCGAGGGATTGAAACCAAACACAGACAGAAGGAGAAGGCAGCATGATTGATGTCGAAGGCCCACCCAACCCATCCGAGGGATTGAAACACGCAGGCGATATTCGCCGGAGGAGCCGGTGCTGTCGTCGAAGGCCCACCCAACCCATCCGAGGGATTGAAACAGGCTGAATTTCAACCCTGTATGATGGCCCTCGTTTGTCGAAGGCCCACCCAACCCATCCGAGGGATTGAAACTGCCAAGAACTACAAGCAGCTCCAGGAATCTCGCTCGTCGAAGGCCCACCCAACCCATCCGAGGGATTGAAACGTGCCTCGTTGCCGATACTGGTATATTCCTCAACGCCGTCGAAGGCCCACCCAACCCATCCGAGGGATTGAAACCCGGCATGAGCACCAACTGGAACGGCGAGGAGAAGCAGCGTCGAAGGCCCACCCAACCCATCCGAGGGATTGAAACAACAGTCGGTCCCTACTGGGCGCTTACTGGGCGCTTACGTCGAAGGCCCACCCAACCCATCCGAGGGATTGAAACAGCGGAACGCTGGGGGCCACGGTAGGCGTGGATCGGTCGAAGGCCCACCCAACCCATCCGAGGGATTGAAACTAAAATGCACGATGGTACGTGGTGTTTTGTCCCTCGTCGAAGGCCCACCCAACCCATCCGAGGGATTGAAACCTTCGTCCCGCCCCTTCACCCGACGCCAGCCGGCGTCGTCGAAGGCCCACCCAACCCATCCGAGGGATTGAAACTTGGTGCACTTTTTTAATGTTGTTTCGGTTGACATGTGGTCGAAGGCCCACCCAACCCATCCGAGGGATTGAAACCGGGCCAGATGCCGAGATGACCAGGCCAGTGCTGCTGTCGAAGGCCCACCCAACCCATCCGAGGGATTGAAACTGACTCTGTCAAGATATCCCCGCTGTTAAGCTGGATGGGTCGAAGGCCCACCCAACCCATCCGAGGGATTGAAACAATCTGGACGCGTCCGGCGGGCTGGAGTTCAACAGTGGGTCGAAGGCCCACCCAACCCATCCGAGGGATTGAAACCTCCACCAGGCCGCCGGAAACGAGATTGGCCGCAGGTCGAAGGCCCACCCAACCCATCCGAGGGATTGAAACTAAAAAGAACGGGCGCCGCCCCAAACGAGTTGAGACGGTCGAAGGCCCACCCAACCCATCCGAGGGATTGAAACTTTGTACTCTGAGGAATAAATCATGGCGGTGGGGGATGGTCGAAGGCCCACCCAACCCATCCGAGGGATTGAAACACGGAGCTGCACTACATCAATCGCAACCCGCGCCGGGCGGTCGAAGGCCCACCCAACCCATCCGAGGGATTGAAACTTTTTTTTCAGGTCAGCGATACTGATACCCATCCGGGTCGAAGGCCCACCCAACCCATCCGAGGGATTGAAACGCCGCTGCACGTACCGGGTGCCCGGGTGGACAGGGAGGTCGAAGGCCCACCCAACCCATCCGAGGGATTGAAACCGATTTGCCAACACCTGTCGCACAGGCGCAACCAGGTCGAAGGCCCACCCAACCCATCCGAGGGATTGAAACTCCCTATCACCACACATTCAAACTCTGGCGTGCAAGGTCGAAGGCCCACCCAACCCATCCGAGGGATTGAAACTGTAGCATCCGATCACACGCGAGGCCGGGATCACGGTCGAAGGCCCACCCAACCCATCCGAGGGATTGAAACCGAATTGATCCGAGAGGACATTTTGCGGGATTTCGCCGTCGAAGGCCCACCCAACCCATCCGAGGGATTGAAACCTGGACGAAGCGGTTCAATCAGCGAGCGGCGCACGTCGAAGGCCCACCCAACCCATCCGAGGGATTGAAACTGCGCCAGAACAGGCGTTCCAGGCGCTTCGGGCGCCGTCGAAGGCCCACCCAACCCATCCGAGGGATTGAAACCACCGCCATCGCGCTGGACGACGACCACCGCGGCATCTGCGTCGAAGGCCCACCCAACCCATCCGAGGGATTGAAACAGCGTCCGGGTCCTGCCAGGCGTAGGCGCGCCGGTAGTGTCGAAGGCCCACCCAACCCATCCGAGGGATTGAAACTGCTCCGGCGTCGCTGTCGGCCTGCTGGTGCTGGGTCGAAGGCCCACCCAACCCATCCGAGGGATGCCCCCCCTCTCCCACCACGCCAACACCACCCCTCTGGCCCCCAATGTGGTAAAATGCAGGTATGACACGGCAACTACCAGAAAAAGTCGCCCAAAAACTGGCCAACCTGCCCGACCGGCCCGGTTGCTACCTCATGCTCGATGGGCACGGCAAGGTCCTCTATGTGGGAAAAGCCGTCGTCCTGCGCAACCGGGTCCGCAGCTATTTCCATGCTTCCGCCCAACATTCGCCCAAAACCCAGGCCCTGGTGGAAGAGATCCAGGACATCTCCTGGTGGGTCACCCAGACCGAGCTGGAAGCCCTCATCCTGGAAAATGAGCTGATCAAACGCCACCGGCCCCGCTACAACGTCCGCCTGAAGGACGACCGCCAGTACCCCTACATCAAGGTCAACTGGCAGGACGACTTCCCCAAGGTGGAGGTGGTCCGCCGGATGGACAAGGACGGCGCCCGCTACTTCGGCCCCTATACCAGCGCCCGCGCCTGCTACCAAACCCTGGACGCCCTCCGGCGAATCTTCCCCTACCTGGACTGCGACCGGGTTATCACCGGCCAGGACGAACGCCCCTGCCTCTACTACCACATCAAAATGTGTGGCGGTCCCTGCATCGGCGCCCAAAGCCGGGAAGAATACCGCGCCACCATCCAGCAGCTCATGGACTTCCTCAGCGGCGACACCGACCGGGTGCTGGGCCAGATGGAAGCCCAGATGAACCGGGCAGCCGAAAACCTCCAGTTCGAACTGGCCGCCCTCTACCGGGACCGGCTGAAGGCCGCCCAACAAATCGCCGAACAACAAAAGGTGATCAGCGTCTACCAGGAAGACGCCGACTATATCGCCCTCGCCCAACATGAACGCACAGGCGATACCGCCGTCCAGGTCTTCATGGTCCGCCGGGGCCGCCTCACCGCCCGGGAGAATTTCATGCTGGAAGGTGCCGACGTGCCCCAGGAGGGCATCAACCAGCAGGGCCAGCTCATCGGCTCCTTCCTCCAACAGTTCTACGACAGCGCCGCCTTCGTCCCCCGCCTGATCCTGGTCCAGGCCATGCCCGATGACCACGCCGTCCTGGAAGAGTGGCTGGCCGGGAAACGAGGCAGCCGGGTGGAACTGCGGGTGCCCCAACGAGGCCCCAAACGAGAGCTCATGAAGCTGGCCCAGGAAAATGCCGCTGAATATCTCCGCCTCCAGGTGGCCGAATGGCAGGCCGATACCCACCGCCAAACCCAGGCCGTGGCCGACCTCCAGGCTGCCCTGGGCCTGGAACGTCCGCCCATGCGCATCGAGTGCTACGACGTGAGCACCCTCCAGGGTACCCACACCGTGGGCTCCATGGTCGTCTTCGCCCGAGGCGTCCCCGCCAAGCAGGCCTACCGCCGCTTCAAAATCCGGGGGAAGGGCAGCCAGGGCGAACCCGACGACTTCGCCAGCATGCGGGAAATGCTGCGCCGCCGCTTCCGGCGACTGGTGGAAGCAATGCCGGAAGATCCCGGCCAGAAGGGGCGCAAACAGGACGAACAGTGGCAGATGGTGCCAGACCTGGTCATCATCGACGGCGGCAAGGGCCAGCTCGGGGTGGCCGTCGACGTGCTGGAAGAGCTGGGCCTGCGGGAACGCATCCCGGTGGTCGGCCTGGCCAAACGGGAGGAAGAGATCTTCTGGCCCGGTCGCCCCGAGCCCATCTGGCTGAAGCGGGGCAGCCCGGCCCTGCACCTGGTCCAGCGCATCCGGGACGAAGCCCACCGCTTCGCCATCACCTACCATCGCTCCCTGCGCGGCAAAGCCCAGACCCGCAGCCTGCTGGATGAGATTCCCGGCATCGGGCCGGCCCGGCGCAAGGCCCTGTTGACCTACTTCGGCGGCGACCTGGACAAGATCCGCGCCGCCAGCGTGGAGGAGCTGAGCGCCATCCCGGGCATGAACCGGCGCGCTGCCCAGGCACTCAAAGAGCGTCTCTAGCACCTCCGCCACCCAGGGCGGCGCTGCCCGCGCACCGCGTTGCAGTCTCCCGGCCGGATACCTTTGTCACGCATCCGGGGTACTGGCTTTTCACCCGCCACGACAGACTGAGACGTGCCATGACCGAACGGGTCCACAACCTGCATTCCGCCTACCAATATGTGGCCCAGTTGAACTTCCTGCAGGGACTCCCCCGGGAAGAGCTGGATTACTTTTTCCTCCAATCTCCCGACGTGCTGCGGGTGGTGGAGCTAGGGCCCCGGCAACAGCTCTTTGACCAGGGAGACCCGGTCCGTGCCATCTACGTGCTGCTGGAAGGTAGCGTCCACCAGGTGCGCATCCAGTCCGACCCGGAGCGGGGACGTCGGGCCACCCTGCGCACCGAGGTTACCCCCGGCGGTCTCCTGGGCCACTACGACCTGCTCTACCGTCAGAGCCACAGCACCCGGGCCCGGGCCCAGGTGCCTTCCCGTCTCATCGCCATCGACGCCGCCCTCCTCAACCGGCTCATCTCCCGCTTCCCCCGCATTCGGGATCGGCTGGTGCCCCGAGAACGGATTGCCCGGCTGCGTACCATCCCCCTCCTGGCCGAGGCGGACAACATCGCCATCAGCTTCCTGGCCGACGCCTGCCAGGAGCAGCAGGTCGAACCCGGCCACCGCTTTTTCAGCGCGCGGGACAACGCAGAGCTGTTCTACTTCATCGACCAGGGGCAGGTGCAGCTCCGTTGGCCCCAGGGGGAGCAGTACTACCTGGGCAATGGCATGGCCTTCGGATTTTCCAGCCACGTCTCCCAGCATCCCCTCCCGTTCGCCGCCATCCCCTACGGCTACGAAGCCATCGCCACCGCGCCCACCCGGGTTTTGGCAGTGCCTCGCGCACGCCTGATGGCCATCACCGATCTCCACCCCGACCGGGCCGCCTGGAGCTGGCTGGATGAAGCCGAAAGGCTGCTGCGGGATCTTCGCCTCTTCCACCGTTTTAGCGACGAGCAGCGGCGGATCTTGCTGGGCTTCATGGGGGCCCACCACTTTCCGCGCAACCACCTGATCGTGCAGCAGGGTGAAATGAACAGCAGCCTCTGGATCCTCTGGCCGGGGAGCTGGGCCCGGCTCCACGCCATCGAAAACGGCATGGCCCTGGAGGCGACGCCGGTCTCTGGCCCTAACCACTTCAACGAGCTGGCACTGCGGGTGGACCATTCGGCCGAGTCCACGGTAGAGGCGCTGCCCCATAGCCAGTGGCTCCAGCTTCACCGCCAGGATTTTGAGGCCTTCCTGGCCCAGGAAGATCCGGCCCTGGCGGAACAGCTCTGGCTCAGCGAGCGGGCCAAGCAGCTCCTGGGCCGACAACAGCGGCGGGCCCGCTACCCCTGGCTGTTGGGCAACGAACGGCTGATCCTCTTCGAGCGCCGCCACTGGATCTCCCTCTTCGGCAAAATTTGGCTGGGCCTGTTGCTCCTCTCCATCAGCGGCCTGCTCTCCCTGCTGTTGGCCCGCTTTGGCGACACATTGACGGCCCCCACCTGGCTGCCCACGCCCCTGGCCCTGTTGGCCGTCCTCCAGTTGGCCTGGGGCACCATCGACTACCTGAACGACTACCTGCTGTTGACCGACCAGCGGCTGGTCCTGCAGGAAAAGCTGCTCTGGATTCGGGAGACCCGCAAAGCAGCCCAGCTGGAGCAGATCCGCAATGTGGATGTGCACACCAACCTGTGGGGCGCGCTCTTGCACTATGGGGAACTGAAGATCTACACCGCCGCGGCGGCAGGCAGCATCGACTTTCGTTTCGCCGCCCACCCCCACGCCATCCGGCAGGCCATCCTGGAACAGCAAAACCGGCGCCTGAGCCATTTCCGCGCATCGTCCAAAATGACCATCCAGACCATCCTGGAAGAGCGGCTGGGCATCCAGCTGAAGCTACCAGGCCGGGTCCTCCCAGAGGCACCGCCGGCCCACCCGGAGGAAGTGGTGCCGTGGTGGCGTCGGGTGTGGGATTACCTGAACATGGGCAGGCATCTCCAGCGCATCGAGGAGGACCGGATCATCTGGCGCAAACACTGGCTCATCCTCATCTCCCAGCTCCTGTTGCCCGGTTCCCTGCTGCTGCTGGACATCCTGCTGGCCACGCCGGCGGCCATCCTGCCCCTCTCCCCGGAAGTGCGTCAGCTCCTCCAGCCCCTGGAGTTCGTCTTCTTCCTGGTGGGCATCTTCCTGCTGCTGTGGATCGCGTGGATCGTGGCCGACTGGCGCAACGATACCTACGAGGTGGATCGCAATCAGATCGCGGATGTGGAGAAAAAGCCGCTCTTTTTTGCCGAAAATCGACGGACGGCCCTGCTGGGGGAAATCGAAAACATCGAGTTCGACATCCCCAGCCCCATCCACTACTGGCTCAATTTCGGCAATGTGCGGCTGCAGACGGCTGCGACGGAGGGGCTCTTCACCTTTGATTGGGTGCCGGATCCCCGGGGCGTGGTGGAGGAGATCCGGCGGCGCATCGAGGAGTATCGGGAACGGCAAGAGCAGCAGCGGGCCCGCCAGCGGGCCCAGGAGTTGCCCGACTGGTTCGAGATGTACAACCGGGTCAGCCAGGAGTCCGGGCCGCCCCCTTCGGATAGCTAAGTCCCCCTGCTACCAGCCAAAGCTGAGGCGATCGATGAGGCGTTTGGGCAACCCTGCCGCGCGCATCTGGGCCTGGGTCAGTTCGATGGGGTATGACACCCGGTTGTAGTACCAGATGGCAGCCTCCAGGTCCAGGATGGCATAGGCCGCCCGGGAATCGTTGTCCCGGGGCTGCCCCACGCTGCCCGGGTTGAGGATGAGGCGCTGGGTGGGCGAGGTGGTCAACTCGATGGCCAGCCCAGGCTGGGGCTGCAGGTACTCCACCGTGGCCGGCGTATAGCCGTTGCCCTGCAGGTGGCTCGCCTCGTGGAGGCGCCAGCGGTAGATGGCCGGCTTGTGGGTATGCCCCACCAGGCAGATGGGCTCCGAGAAGACGCCGAAGTTCTCCAGGGCGGTGCTGGGCGTCAGGATGTACTCCCAGACAGGCTCCCGGGGGCTGGCGTGGGTGATCAGGTAGTCCTGTGTCTCCGGGGGATGGATGGGATGATCGGGCAGGGTATCCAGGTAGCGCCGGTTCTCTTCCCGGAGCTCGTCCCGGGTCCAAAGCACAGCCCGCCGGGCGTGGGGGTTGAAATCCTCCACGTTGACACCCGGCCGCCCCAACACGGCCCAATCGTGGTTGCCCATGACGCAGAGGCCGGCCACCTCCCGTATCAGCTCGATACATTCGTTTGGCTTCGGGCCGTAGCCCACCACGTCCCCCAGACACCAGACGGTGTCGTACTGGCCGGCCGCAGCCTGCAACACACTTTCCAGGGCAACCAGATTGGCATGAATATCCGACAGAATCAAGACGCGCATAATGGCCCAATGATAACACAAAGGTGGCTGCTGTGCGAGGACGGACAGAGCTTGTCACATCAATATCCAGGAGGCCGAACATGGTGACACATTTTCTTTCCAGGCGCCCCCTGTGGACGGTGGTGGGCTTACCCCTGCTGGCGTTGGGACTGTTCCTGGGTCTGGTCGACGGCCTGGCCCGGGCAGAGGAACCAGAGATCCTCTACGTGGCGCCGGGCGGAGAGTGCGGGGGGGCAGCTCCCTGTTTCGCCAGCATCCAGGCCGCAGTGGACGCAGCCAGCAACGGCGCGCAGATCCGGGTGGCGGCGGGGACCTACACCGGCGTCACCACGGCCCTGGTCTCCGGCATTTCCTACACCCAGGTGGTCCTGATCACCCGCAGCCTGAGCCTCCAGGGCGGCTACACCCGGACCCACTGGCTCCACCCGAACCCATCCGCCCATCCGACGATCGTGGACGCCCGGCAGCAGGGCCGGGCCATTACCATCGTGGGCAGCGGCAGCCAGAGCGTCACCGTGGCCGGACTCATCCTGACCGGCGGCGACTACACCGGCCTTGGCAATCCGCCGGGCGTGGGCAACCGCAGTTGCGTGCGCACCGGCTCAGACTGCGGCGGCGGCCTCTTCGCCCGCCGGGTGACCCTGACCCTCCGGGACGTGACCCTGGTGGACAACACGGCCAGCCGGACCTCCAACTACAGCGACGGCGGGGGCGCCTACCTGTGGGAAGTGAACCCGGGGAGCCGGATCGAAAGAAGCCGTTTCGTCCAGAACCGGGCCTTGACCGAGGACGGCGCCGGCGGGGGTCTGGCCCTGGTCTTCACCGGCGCCATCACCCTGACCGACACCCGCTTCGAGCAGAACCGGGCTGCGGCCCACGGCGGCGGCCTCTACCTCTTCCAACCCCAGGAAACGGTCTCCATCCTGGACAGCGCCTTCATCAGCAACGAGGTAAACGCTTCCGGGGGAGGCGGCCTGTCGGCCCGGTTGACCCAGGATGGCCTGGCCCTGCACCTAGAGCGCACCATCTTCCGCCAAAACCAGGCCTGGGGACAGGCGGCGGCCATCAACCTGGTGAAGCAGGGCATCGGCAATACCCGGGTGACCATGGACAACGTGCTGCTGGCAGCCAACCGGCTGAGCGCCCCCGGCTCGACCGGTGCCGTGGTGAACGGCGAGGGAGGCTCCGGCGGTGCGCTGGGCCTGCAGCTCCGCCACGTGACCTGGGCCGATCACGCGAATTTGGCTGCGCTGCGCCTGAGCAACGCCTACGAATACCCCGTCACCGCGCAGGTGGAAAACGGGCTCATAGTCACTGCCACCAGCGCCTACCTGGCCCGCCGCACCGGCACGGGCACGGTGACCATCCGCCACACCAACACCCTGCGCCACAACGTGACTGACCTCCACACGGTCGAGGCCGGCGCCCCCACCTTCCAGGCCACCAATCCCCTGCACGGCGATCCCCGGTTGGACGCCGATTTCCACCTGCAGGCAGGCTCCGCAGCCATCGACGCCGGGGTGGATGTGGACATCCACGACGACATCGACCGGGACAGGCGTCCCATGGGCGCCGGGCCAGACGTGGGGGCCGACGAATTCGTCTTCACGCGGATCTACCTGCCCCACGTCTCCTCCGCGGCCCCGGACGGCGAGTGATCCGGCCTGTTTTTATGGCCCTTTTTCCCGGGTCGAGGCTATGCTACAATGGGGATGGCTACCCCTCCAGGCTCTTTTCTCAGCCATCGACCGTCGGATGAGCACCCAGCCATCTCTGCTTGCGATACAACTCCTGGGCGACTTCCAGGTAACCGACCGACACGGGCAGCAACTCCTGGCCGAAAGCGAACGGCTGCAGGCCCTGCTGGCCTATCTGGTGCTGCACAGCCGCGCGCCCCAGCCCCGCCAGCATGTGGCCTTCCTCTTCTGGCCCGATACCCAGGAAGCCCAGGCCCGCACCAACCTGCGCAACCTGCTCCACCGCCTGCGCCGCCTGCTTCCCCAGGCCGACGCCTTCATCCACGCCGACGCCACCCTGATCGCCTGGCGGTCCGATGGCCCCTTCGTCTGTGACGCCCTGGCCTTCGACGCCGCAGTGGAAGAAGCCGAAACCCACCTCCAGGGCGGCCAGCATCAGGCCGCAGAGGCCGCTCTGCGCCGGGCCGTCCAGCTCTACCGGGGCGATCTGTTGCCCGGCCACTACGACGAATGGCTGCTTCCCCTGCGGGAGCGGTTGCGCCAACGGGCCTTCCGCGCCCTGGAGATGCTCACCCGCCTGCTGGAAGAACGCCAGGCCTGGCAAGAAGCCATCCGCTATGGCCAGACGTGGCTGCGCCTGGATCCCCTCAACGAGCAGGCATACCGCTGTCTGATGCGCCTGCACACGGCCCAGGGCAACCGGGCCGCCGCGCTCCAGGCCTATCACACCTGCGTCACCACCCTCCAGCGGGAGCTGGGCGTGGAGCCCGATGAGGTGACCCAGACGCTGTACCGCCAGCTTCTCCAGCGGGAGCCTGGGGATCTACCGGAGCCCACTGCACGTCGCCCCGCTCCCCTCATCGGCCGGGATGAGGCCTGGCGACGCCTGCTGGGCATCTGGCGGGCCGTTCGCCGGGGGCAATTTCCGCCCCAATGTGTCCTCATCACCGGCGAGGCCGGCATCGGCAAAAGCCGCCTGGCGGAAGAGTTCGTCCAGTGGGCGAAACGTCAGAACGTGACCACAGCCACCGCCCACGCCCCCACCTCCCGAGGACCTTTGGCCTTCGAACCGGTCGCGGCCTGGCTGCGCAGCCTGCCGCCCCCCTCCCTCCCTCCAGCCTGGCAGGTGGAAGTGGCCCGGCTTCTGCCTGACCTGCTCCCCGACGTTTCGGTGCAGCCCGGCCCGTTGCGGGAAGCCTGGCAGCGCCAGCGTTTCTTCGAAGCCCTCACCCGGGCCATCCTGAGCCAGCCCCAGCCCCTCCTGCTTCTGCTGGACGATGCCCACCAGGCCGATGAGGAGACGCTGGAATGGCTCCATTACCTCTTCCGCTACGATGTCCAGGCCCGGCTCCTGCTCCTCCTCACCGCCCGCCACGACGAGCTGGCGCCGGACCATCCCCTGTCTGCCCTGGCCCACGGACTGCAAGGGCGGGGGCAGTGGACCGTCCTGCCCCTGGCCCGGCTGAGCCCGGCCCAGACGGCGCGGCTGGCCGCCAACCTGGTGGGCCATGACCTGCCGGCGGAGACGGCGGCCGCCCTCTACCGACACACCGGCGGCACCCCTCTCTTCATCGTCGAGTATGTCAACAGTGGCCTGGCCACCCTGCCCGCGGACGCGCCCCTGCCTGAACAGGCCCGGGCCCTGCTCCTGGCCCACCTGCAACAGCTCTCACCCCAGGCCCATCTCCTGGCCGAGGCCGCAGCCGTCCTCGGCCGCAGTTTTACCACCGACCTGCTGGCCCGCCTCACCGAGCTGGATGAGGACCGGCTGGTACGCGCCCTGGATGAGCTGTGGCAGCGGCGTCTGTTTCGCGAGGAGGGGCCGGCCACCTATGCCTTCAGCCATGACAAGCTGCGGGAAGCAGTCTACGAGCAGCTCGGTCCGGCGCGACGTCAGGCCCTCCATGGGCGGGCAGCCCAGGCCCTGCAAAGCCTCTCCCCCCACGACCTGCGGGGCCAGGCCTTCCACCAGGAGCAGGCCGGCCACCGGCAGGCGGCCCTGGCCCTCTATGTCCAGGCAGCCCGCCAGGAGATGAACCGCTTTGCCTACCACGCAGCCCGGGAGCTGCTCCACCATGCCCGGACCCTGGCCGATGATTCCTTCACGCCCCTGCTGGTGGACATCTGGCTCCTGTTGGCTGAGATAGCCGATGTCCTCGGCCAGCCGGCCGATGCCCAGCAGGCCATCACCCAGGCCCTGCGTCTGGCCCACACCGTCGGGGCACCCCCTCAGCAGGCCCGCGCCCAGTACGTCGCCGGCCTCCTGGCGACGAAAACCGGCCAACACCCAGAGGCGTCCGTCTACTTTGAGCAGGCGTTGAAACTGGCCCAGACCCACCAGGACCCCACCCTGGCCCTGGACATCCTGCTGGCCTGGGGTGAACTGTCCATCCGGTGTGGCGACATGGCCACAGCCCGCCGCCACTTCGAGGAGGCCCGCGAATTGGCCCGGGAGACCCAGGCTGCAGCCCAGGAAGCGGAGGCCCTGGACGGGCTGGGTTTCATCTATCCGGCCTTGGGCGAACCACCGGAAAGGGCCGAACAGGCGTTGCGCCAGGCCCTGGCCCTGCGCCGGGCCGTGGGCGACCAGCTGGGCGAGGCGCGCGCCCTCTGCAACCTGACCAGCCTGTTGCAGAGCCGGGGTGCCCACGACCAGGCCCTGCAGGTGGGTCAGAAAGCCCTGGCCCAAAATGAGGCTGTCGGCTACCGGCGGGGGATGGCCGCAATCCAGGGGGCCATGGGGCTGGCGGCCTCGGCCCTGGGTGACTTCGCGGCCGCCACCACCTTTTTGCAGGACGCCCGGCAGACGCTGGAGGTCCTGGGCGACGTGGTCGGTGTCACCATCACCACGGCCAACCTGGGCCTGGTGGCCGAACGGGCCCACCACCTGGCGGAAGCAGCCCGCCTGTATCGGGAAGCGCTGGATCTGGCGGTGGACCACGGCGCCGCCCTCTTCGCCGCCATTGTCCGCCACGACCTGGCCCGGATCCACGTCAAACGGGAGGCGTGGCAGGAGGCTCTGGCGCTGCTCCCCGCCGCTGAAAGGTACTTCCAGGAGACAGGTGACCGCCTCTACACCCAGAGTTGCCGTACCCTGTTGGGCCGGGCCCTGCTGGCGTTGGGTCAACGGCCCCGGGCCCGGGAGCTGGCGGAAGGGTGCTGGCAGGCATGGCAAGAGGGGGGATGGAGCGGCGAATTACTTCCCGACTGGCTCTGGCACCTGGCCGACCTGCTGGCCGCGCTGGGCGAAACACAGCGGGCCCGGCAGGTGCTCGCCGCGGCCTACGCGCACCTGGAAGAGGCCGCAGCCGCCATCCAGGATGAGGCCCGCCGCCGGGCTTTCTTCGAGCAGGTCCACGTTCACCGCTGCATCTGCGAAGCCCATGCGGATTGGGTGCGGCGCGCTGGAAAGAAGCGTGAACCCCGCTAAACGCTGTTACCAGGGTCTCGGACCGTATGCGCGCGCAGCCAGGCGGCGATTTCGACAATTTCCGGCCTGGCCCTGGTGACGTACAGGGTGAATGTCTCCACTTCCTGATTGGACGCCACCAGCCGATAGCCGTTCTGACGCAGGAAGAGGGCTGCCGCAGCGATTCCGGTGCGCTTGTTGCCGTCCACAAAAGGGTGATTGTGGATGAGGGAAGCCATCAGGGCGGCTGCCTTGGAGAAGAGATCGGGATACAAATCCTGGCCGCCAAAGGTGGTCCAGGGCCGGGCCACGGCTGACTGGAGCAGGGAGAGAGCCCGCACCCCGTGCATGCCGCCTGTCTCTTCAATGAGGCGGGCGTGCAAAAATAACACCTGGACAACAGTGAGCGCCTTCATTGGCGAGCCAGGGCTTCCAATGCGGGGCGATACTCCTCAATGAACGCCGCGACCTGGCGGGCAAATTCCTGGTCAACGTCGAGAAGCGCCGGACTCACCGGGCTGATCACGATCTGCCGTCGCTCCTGGTCCACTTCCACAGAGACCTCATCTCCCTCACCCAGGCCCAACTGGCCCAGGGCATCTTTGGGAAGAGAAACGACAATGCTGTTTCCTGTCCGAAAGATCTTGCGTATCATCATATCCTCCTGTGTATTGACACCCCAATGTAATGACATTGTAAGTATACAGCCAGGTACCCCGGCGTCAAATTTGAGCAAAACCTTCTCTACTTCGACAGAACGGTAAGCCCCCCATTCAACCGTAGCCCAAGGCGCCCATGAAACGCCTGTCAAACGCCTCGTTTGGTATACCGGGTATGACGTCAACCGGAATGCAACCAAAGGAGGCTTCCCATGATCCTCGTCGTCGGTGCCACCGGGCAATTGGGCGGCCTGGTCACCCGACGCCTGCTCCAGAACGGCTGGCCGGTGCGCGTCCTGGTGCGTAAGCCGTCCCCCGCGGCGACCCTTGCCGGCCAAGGACTGGCCACCGACTCCGCATCCCTCATCGCAGCCGGCGCTCAGCCGGTCTATGGCAACCTGACCGCACCGGCCTCCCTGGTCCACGCCTGCCGGGGCGTGCACACGGTCATCACCACGGCCAACGCGGCTTCCCGCCCCGGCGAAACCGTGGAACAGGTGGACCTGTGGGGTAACCGCCACCTGATCGATGCGGCCGTCACCGCCGGCGTCCGTCGCTACCTCTTTGTCTCAGCCCAATTCGCGGACGCCCACAGCCCTTCCGACTTCCTGCGGGCCAAAGCGGAAACCGAAGTCTATCTGCAAGCCAGCGGTCTGGACTACACCATCCTGGCCCCCAACGCCTTCATGGACACCTGGATCTCCGGGCTGGTGCTCAGGCCCATCTTCCAGGAGCGGCCCGTTACCCTGGTGGGCAGCGGTGCCCGGCGGCATGCCTTCATCGCCATGCAGGACGTGGCCGCCTTCATCCTGGCCGCCCTGGAGCATCCGGCCGCCCATCATCGCCGCCTGGTGCTGGGCGGCCCCGAAGTCTTCTCCTTCCTGGATGCGGTGACCGCCGTGGCGCAGCTCCTGAACCGCTCCATCCCTGTGGTCCATGTGGCGCCGGGCGCGCCCATCCCCGGCCTGCCGGAGGAGGCATGGTCCATGGCCGCCTGGCTCGACACCTTCGATTCTCCAGTGGAGATGGCCGAAACCGCAGGCGTCCTCGGCGTGCCCCTAACTTCCCTGGAGGCGTTCATCCGCCGACAGTTGGCCCAGGCCGCATAAAGAATTCCACCCGTCATCCACGATATTTTTTGCATCGAAAGTTTGTTAAAGGAGGGGTATCATGAAACATCCACGTTGGCGCCGGCTGCTTCTGCCGCTCTGGGGGGCAGCGCTGGCCGCGGCGCTCTTCTTCAGCCTGAACGGCCCCCCTGCCAGCGGACAGGGGCCGGACTTCCCCGCCGCCGACCCGGACACGGCGGCTCTTCTGGAACGCCTACAAGCCCAGGGCAGCCTGCGGCTCATCGTCATGCTGGACGTGCCCTGGCGGCTGGAAGCGCTCCAGCAGGTGGGCGCGGCCGATGCCCAGGCCGCAGCGGTGGCCCAGGCCCAGCAGGGAGTGCTGGCGTCCCTGCCCGCCGACGGCATCGCCAATCCCATCGCCGACCCAACCTTCCCCGATCTCTCCCTGGAGGTCACCTCGCCGGAGGCACTGGCCGCGCTGCTGGCGGATCCCCGGGTGCGGCGGGTCTACCCGGCCCTGGAGGTGCCACCGCTTCTATACGAGAGCGTTCCCCTGATCCGTGGCCACTTTGCCCACACCCTCTTCTACCGGGGCAACGGCCAGGCCGTGGTGGTGATGGACACAGGGGTGGACCGTTTTCACCCGGCCCTGTCGGGGAAGGTGGTGGCAGGGGCCTGTTTCTCCACGCCTGGCGGCGGGGCGACCTCCCTCTGTCCGGGCGGCGCGTCCAGCAGCACCACCCTGGCCTCGGGGCAGTCCTGCGCCAGCAGCATCTCCGGCTGTGACCACGGTACCCACGTGGCCGGCATCGTGGCCGGCGTGGCCCCGGAGGCGGACCTGATCTCCATCCAGGTCTTCCGTCGCGCCACCGACAGCGGCACCAATACCCCCTGCGCCAATGCCAACCGCACCAGTCCCTGCACCCTCTCTTCGGCTGCGGACATCGATGCGGCTCTGGCCTACGTCTACAACACCCTGCGCGGCCAGCACAACATCGCCGCCATCAACATGAGTTTGGGGGGCGGCAAGTACACGGCCCTCTGTGACCAGTTTGAATCCACCAAGCTCCGCATCGACGCCCTCACCGCGGCAGGCATCGCCGTGGTGGTGGCCACAGGCAATAGCGGCTTCACCGATGCCATGGGCTGGCCCGCCTGCCACAGCTCCACCGTCAAGGTCAGCGCCACCGACAAGTCCGACCGGGTGGCCAGCTTTGCCAACGTGGCCCCCTTCATGGACGTCTTTGCGCCGGGCGTCAGCATCTACGCACCGGTGCTCGCCAACCAGTACCAGTTCAAGAGCGGCACCAGCATGGCCGCCCCCCACGTCGCCGGTGCCTTCGCGGTCATGGCCGAGGCCCTGGCTTCGGGATCCAACCCGCCCGGCGGCGCCGCCAAGGTCTTCCGCATCCGCACCCTGCTGCGGGACACGGGCATCCCGGTGAACGACAACCGCAGCGGTGGCTCGACGACCAAACCCCGCATCGACCTCTACGCCGCCCTCTGTGGGGAGATCACTTGTGACAGCGACGACTATCCCACCCTTTTCATCGGCCAGACCCGCTCTGCCGCCATCAATCCTGGCTCGGATCGGGATTTCTTCTTCTACAACGGCCAGGCCGGCGATCGCCTCACCGTGGCCGTGGACCGCACCAGCGGCAGCATGGACCCCTACGTGGAGCTCTTCGACCCCGATGGCACCCGGGTCGCCGTGAACAACAACGGCGGCGACGGCCTCAATGCCTTCATCAACGGGTACATCCTCCAGCAGACAGGCCGCTACCTGATCCGGGTGCGCAGCGCCAACAACCTGGCAGGCAGCTACCAGATCCGCCTCTCCCAGGAGGTGGTCACCCTGAACCCGGCGCCCCACATCACCGTCATTTCGCCCAACAGGGCCTCGGCCAACCCCTTTGCCTCCGACTTCTGGGTGCGCATCGATGGCCGGAACTTCCTGCCCACTTCCCGGGTCTACTGGAACGGTTCTCTCCGCTCCATGTTCTACAGCAGCAGCAATCGCATCTGGATCCGGGTGCGGGGCAGCGACATCAACTTCCCCGCGCCGCGCACGGCCTTCATCAGCGTGCAAAACCCAGGGCCCGGCGGCGGCTATTCCAACGTCTTTCCCTTCAGCGTCCAGTTCCCCTTCCTGGGCGAAAGCGAACTGCTGGCGCCGCCCCTGGAGAGCACCATCACCACCGGCGTCACCACTACCTTCGCCCTGCGCTGGACCGCGCCCGTCACGGCCACCACCTGGCGCAGCATGCAGAGCATGGACCTGATCCTGCGGGATCAGCAGGACAACGTGGCGGCCTGGGTGCGGGTGATCGAGCAGCCCGGCCCCAACAGCTTCTACACCCTGCTCAACGGCGCCCAGACGGGCCAGCCCGTGGGCGAAGGAGAGCCGGCGCCGGATGAACCCCAACGCCAGCAGGGGCTGCCCGGCGAAGACCGCCTGCTGGTCATCACCGACACGGTCACCCTGGTGCTGGCCGAAAGTGAGTTCTTCGGCTCGGGCCTCACCGCCATCATGACCCCGACCCTCGTCTTCGGCCCCAACGCAGTGGGCACCTACAACGTGGAATTCCGGGTGGACCGCAAGGTGGAAGACCCCGACCAGCTGGCGGAGGACGAGGACCTGGTGCAGGAAGACATCCTGGGGCGCATCACCATTGTGCCGGCCGACTGCCCGGCACCGGTGCGGGATGTCACCCTCTCCGGCCCGCAGGACGGTCTGGTGGGGGTGGACTATCTGTTCAGCGCCACGGTGGACCCGGGAGCGCCCACCCAGCCCATCACCTACACCTGGGCGCCGGAGCCCCTCTCTGGCCAGGGGACGCCCCAGGCCACCTATCGCTGGGAAGACGCCGGACTGCAGGTGGTGAGCGTGGGCGTGGAGAACTGCGTGGGGGTAGAGACCGGCGCGCCCAACTTCGCCGCTGCCGTCCATCCGGTGGGCACCTACGCCACCGTGGAGCCGAATTTGAGCATCACCAAGCGCGGCCCGGCCACCACCCTGGCCGGCGTCCCCCTCACCTACACCCTGACGGTGCGCAACGCCGGCGCCATGACGGCCACCAACGTCCTGGTCACCGACACCCTGCCCGCGGGCGCCGCTTACGTGTCCGGCGGCACCCTGACAGGCGACCAGGTGCGCTGGGAGCTGGCCGAACTATCCCCCTACGGCACCAGCGTCAGCCTGGTCTACACGGTGACGGCCAGCAGCCACCTGACCAACACCGCCTACGGGGCCAGCGCCGACGGCGGGGTCAGCACCACCGGCGCCCAGACGGTGACCACCTACCGGGTGGATGCCCAGGCCCAGGCCTCGCCCACGGTCACCGCCACCCTCGTCTACACCGGCCCTTCGGCCCAGGCAGGCGCCGCCTCCATGCAGGCCAGCACCGTCCTCACCGTGCCCCCGGGCGCCGTCTTCGCCGAGACCATCCTGGCCTACAGCGAGAAGGATGAGCCGGGCTATCCCCTCCCCGAGGATCGCCACGGCGCCGGGCGGGCCTTCGAGCTGGCCTTCTACCAGGAAGACCAAGCCAAAACGGATCTGACCCTGGCCGAAGCCATCTCCGTCTCCCTGGGGTACGATGCCGATACGGTTCCCGACCTGGCCGAGGCAGGGCTGCAGCTCTACCGCTGGGACGGCAGCGGGTGGAGCCAGGAGGGCATCACCTGTACGGTGAACCCGGCCCAGGGGCAGGTGGACTGCCACGTGGAGGCCGCGCAGATGGGCCGCTACGCGCTCTTCTACCCGCGGCTGGCCGCGCTGACCGTAGCCGGGGGCGGTCAGTCCCAGAAGGGTGCGGCCGGCGCCACCGTCCGCTACACCCTCACCGTCACCAACACGGGCACCGGTGCGGACAGCTTCGCCGTGGCCGTGAACGGCGCCTGGCCGGCGTCCCCATCGCCGTCGTCGGTCGGCCCCTTGAACGCCGGCGAGGCCGCCTCCTTCACCGTGGACGTCACCATCCCCGCCGATGCGGCCCCCGGCGCCTCGGACGTGACCGGCGTCACCGTCACCTCGGCATGGGATAGCACCGTCCGGGCGGAGGCCCAGTTGACCACCACGGTGGAAGCCCCGGCCCAGGAGGAATGGCGGGTCTACCTGCCCAACGTGCAGCGATAGGATATCCACTCGCCCATACATCCCAGACGGCCACTGCCAGCGTTATGCCAGTAGAGTCTGGCATAAATGCCAGGGCGGGAATCCGGCCGCTTTCCCCCCAGGCGCGGCTGCCGGTGGATTTCCGCCAGGATTGACCGATGGAGAATCGCGCTTCAATGTTCAAGGCTGGAAGGAGGATACCCATGCAGCAACCATCATCGGCCCGGATCCGCTGGCGCGCTGTCGGCATTCTGGTTGGGTGCGCGATCCTGGCGGCCTGGCTCTTCACCCCCCTGGCCCAGGCTGCCGGGGATGTCGCCATGCGCTTTGTCCTGGCCTCGGGCGGGGGCGTCCAGGGGGCATCAGTGCGCCTGCACAGCGTCATCGGCGCGACCCTGCCCGGCGTGGCCACCAACGGCAGCGTGGCCCTGAGCAACGGCTTTCTGCTGCCCCCCAGCCAGGCCCCGGCCGCGGAGATCACCGTCCGGGTGGGGGACAACTTCTTTGAACCCGCCCTCATCACCGTGAACGTGGGCGATACGGTCACCTGGGTCCGGGAGAGTGGCATCCACAGCGTCACCGCCGACGACGGCAGTTTCGAACAACCCCTGGGCGGCAACTGGAGCACCTTCAGCCACACCTTCACCCAGGCCGGCACCTTCCGCTACTACTGTGAGGCCCACGGCGGACCCAACGGTGTGGGGATGGCCGGCACGGTGATTGTGCAGGGGGATGAGCCGCCGCCAGGACCGGATCATGTCATCTATCTCCCGGTGGTACACCGATGATATAACCGATGGCGCAGTTGTGTGAGAGCGCAGTTGTCTGAGAAAGGAGCACATCCGTGAAGCACGCCTCTATTGGGAGCCTGGCCCTGAGCCTTCTGCTGGCCGTGCTGGCCCTGGCAAGTCTGGGATCCGCCCAGGCCGCGCCTGCTACCTTGAACAGTCCCCCGTCCCTGGTAAACTTCCAGGGCCTGCTCACCGATGGCAGCGGCGCCCCGCTGGCCGGCCCCGTGAATCTTACCTTCGCCCTCTACGATACCCAGTCCGGTGGCAACAAGCTCTGGGAAGAGACCCACACCGGCGTCCCCCTGGACGGCGGCTACTTCCACGTGATGCTGGGCGGCATGTCGCCCTTGACCGCCGGGATGCTGGACGGCCCAGAGCGTTGGATGCAGGTGGCCGTGAACGGCGGCTCGCCCCTACCCCGACAGCGGCTGGCCAGCGTCCCCTATGCCATCCTGGCCCAAGAAGCAGTCACAGCCGCCTCTGCCACATCCGCGCCCTGGAGCGGGCTGACCGGCGTGCCGGCCGGGCTGGACGACGGCGACAACGACACCACCTACAGTGCGGGCCTGGGCCTGAACCTGGACGGCACCCAGTTCAGCGTGGCCGAGCCCTACCGTCTGCCTCAGGAGTGCACCAACGGCCAGGTCGCCGAGTGGAACGGCTCTGCCTGGGCCTGCGGCACCGACGACGTGGGCAGCGGTGGGGGCGGTGGGGGTGGCGGCGACATCACCGGTGTGGCGGCCGGCCCGGGCCTCACCGGCGGCGGCACCAGCGGCGATGTCACCCTGAGCGTGGACTTCGCCGGAACGGGCAGCGCCAACACCGTGGCCCGCAGCGACCATAACCACGACGACCGCTACTACACCGAGACCGAGTTGCAGACCTCCGGCAGCGCGCAAGTGCACTGGGGCAACCTGAGCAACGTGCCGGCCGGCTTTGCCGACGGGACCGACGATGTGGGCCTGACCAGCGTCACCTGGGCGGACATCCAGAATCGCCCGGCCGGGCTGGACGACGGCGACGACGACACCACCTACAGCGCCGGCACAGGGTTGAGCCTGAGCGGAACCCAGTTCAGCCTGGACACCGGCTTCACCGACAACCGCTACTGGCGGCTGGAAGGCAACGCCGGCACCGATCCGGCCAGCCACTTCCTGGGCACCACCGACAACGTGACCCTGACCCTGGCGGTGAACGGCACAGCCGCCCTGCGCCTGGCGCCCACGACCGGCACGCTGAATATCATCGGCGGCTACAGCGGCAACAGCGTCGCCGCCGGAGTGGTAGGAGCCACCATCGGCGGGGGTGGAAAGGGAAACGGCGAAGAAAATCAGGTGATCAGCACCTTTGGCACCGTGGGCGGGGGCTTTGACAACGTAGCCGGTGACCCCAATAGCTTGAGCAACTGTTGTGCCACCATCGGCGGCGGCGCCAACAACACCGCCAGCGAGCGCAGCACCACCGTGGCGGGCGGCACCGGCAACACGGCTTCTGGGAGGCGGGCGACGGTGGGCGGCGGCCGCAATAACACCGCCAGTGGCAACCACGCCACGGTCAGCGGCGGTGACGGCAACACGGCCGGCGGCGCCGGCGCGGTGGTGGGCGGTGGCGGTGTGGCCCTCGATGTGTCTGATAACGAAATCACCGAACCCAACCAGGCGTTGGGTGTGGCAACCACCATCGGCGGCGGCGCGGGCAACCTTATTATCGCCGAGGCGACCTACGGGGTTATCAGTGGCGGCTACCAGAACGTCATCACAGCGACAGCCGAGTACGCAACGGTGGCCGGCGGGTGGGACAACACCGCCGGGGAAAGTCTGGCGACGGTCAGCGGGGGATCGGGCAATGAGGCAAACAGCTTCTGGGCCACGGTAGGCGGCGGCCAGGACAACATCGCCGACGGCAACCGCTCTACCATCGGCGGTGGCGCCGGCAACACCACCACATCGGACGCCTATGGCAGCACCATTCCGGGCGGCGTCTTCGCCAACGCCTCCCACTACGGCGAGATGGCCTACGCCAGCGGCCGCTTTGCGGCCAACGGCGACGCCCAGACCTCGGTCTACGTCCTGCGCCAGACGACCAGCGGGACCACGCCTGAGGAACTCTTCCTGAACGGCTACGAGGGAACGGCCGACTCGCTGAAAGAGCGCATCACCCTTGCCTCCAACCGGGCCGTTGCCTTCGACATACTGGTGGTAGGGCGCAGCTCTAGCGGGGAGTCGGCCGGCTATCGCATCGTGGGGCTGATCGAGAACTCGTCCGGGAACACGGCCTTCATCGGCACGCCCACCACCACGGTGCTGGGCGAAGACGATGCCAGTTGGGACGTGACGGTACTCGCCGACAACACCAACGACGCGCTGGCGATCCAGGTCACCGGCGGGAGTGGCGATGAGGTTCGCTGGGTGGCCACGGTGCGTACGGCAGAGGTGAACTGGTGAGGTGGTGACCCAACCAGGTGGATCCTGCCACAGATGGACACAGATCCGACATGGCTCTCGCTGTGGGACCTGGGTCATCTGTGACTCCCCTGCAAAAAGGGCATTTTTAAACGCAAAGGTGCAAAGGCGCAAAGGCGCAAAGAAACGCAAGAGGGAATCGCCCGAATCAGCGTTCATCGGCGTGGGTCAGCGTCCTCATTTGACCTTTTTGCAGCAGAGCCATCGGTGAATGTCAAACGTGCAGCGGTCGCCAGGCCAACACGACCTGACGACCGCTGCCCAGGCGGGCTCAGGAGGGGCCCACCAGAGAATCCGGATCGCCCAACAGCTGACAGACCCGCTGCAGAAAGGCGGCAGCGGGTGCCCCGTCGATCAGGCGATGGTCCACCGTCAGGCTCAGGGTCATCATCTGACGCCAGAGGATGCCGGTTTCCCCCCGCACAAGCTGTTCGTAGATGCGGCCCACGCCCAGGATGGCGGATTCAGGCGGGTTGAGGATGGGCGTAAAGGCATCGATGCCATACATCCCCAGGTTGGTCACGGTGAGGACACCGCCTGCCATCTCGGCTTCCGACAGCCGACCGCTGCGGGCCAGCCCGGTCAGGCGCTTGATCTCAGCGCTCAACGCCGCCAGGGAAAGCCGATCGGCATCCCGCACCACCGGCACCACCAGACCATCCTCCAGGGCCACGGCCACCCCCACGTGGATCCCCGGCAGATACTCCAGGGCATCATCTGCCCAGCGCACCCGGATGTGGGGATGCTGAACCAGGGCCAGGGCCACCGCCCGGACCAGCAGGTCCGTATAGGTGACGCCGCCGTAGGTGGCATCCGACGTGGCTTTCCACTGCTCTCGCATCTGGACCAGGTCGGTGACGTCGGCCTGGGCAGTCATGGTCAACTGGGCCGTGTTGTGGAGGCTCTCCATCATGCGTCGAGCGATGGCCCGACGCATGGGGCTCAGCGGCCGGCGCTCCACCCCCACGGCTTCCCCAGTCCCTTCCTCAGATGGAGCCGTGGCACGCTGCTCGAGGACGGCCCGCACGTCCTGCTCCACAATGCGCCCGCCCGGGCCTGTGCCCTGGATGGTGGCCAGGTCGATGCCATGCTCCCGGGCTATCCGCTTGGCGATGGGGGTGGCACGCACTTCCACGGCAGGGGCTGCGGGGGAGGGCGCCTGCGCCTGTTGTGCGGCCCGGCGCACATCCTCCTCGGTGATGCGCCGTCCATTGGCCGGCGTCACCTGGGCCAGGTTGACACCCAGCTCCCGGGCCAGGCGGCGGGCCGCCGGCGAAGCCGGGTAGGTGGACGTGGCCCCGGCCTGGGGTGCCTCCCCGGCCGGGGTGGCTTCGGCGGCGGGGGTCGCGGGCTCGGCGGCCTCCTCCGTTTCATCGGGCAGCAGGAGCAAGGCCAGGGTCTGCCCCTCTTTGATCACTGCATCCCGGGGGGCCAGGATGCGGTGGAGGCGGCCATCCACCGGCGCCTCCACCTCTGTGCTCACCTTGTCGAATTGAACCTCCAACAGGGGCTCGCCGGCGCGCACGGTTGCGCCTTCCCGCTTGAACCAGGCCACCACGATCCCTTCTTCGGCGCTGCTGCCCATGGGCGGTAGCGTGAGTTCGTAGGGCATGCCATTCACTCCATCATCGACCGGACGGTGGCCGCGATCCGCTCTGCGCTGGGCAGCACGAACTGTTCCAGCGGCCGGCTATAGGGGATGGGCACGTCGGGCACGGCCAGGCGACGGATGGGCGCGTCCAGGTAGTCCAGCGCCTCCTCGGCCACGATGGCGGCGATCTCCCCGGTCATGCCAAAGCTGTGGTAGTCCTCATCCACCACCAGGAGGCGATGGGTCTTCTTAACCGAATTGACCACCGTTTCCTTGTCCAGGGGCACCAGGGTCCGCAGGTCGATGACCTCGGCCTCGATGCCCTCCTTGGCCAGCTCGTCGGCGGCGTCCAGGGCCCGGTGGACCATCATGGCCAGGCTGACGATGGTCACATCGTTGCCGGGACGCTTGATGTCGGCCTGGCCGAAGGGGATGGTGTAGGGCTCTTCGGGCACGGGCGTCACCGAGCGGGGGTGATACTTCATCCAGCCCAGGCCCATCAGCCCCTTGTGGAAGAAATACATCACCGGGTTGTCGTCCCGGATGGCCGAAATCATGAGCCCCTTGGCGTCGTAGGCAGTGGAGGGAACCACCACCTTGAGGCCGGGCACGTGGGCGAAGATGCTGTAGAGGCACTGGGAGTGCTGGGCGGCGTCGTTGTAGCCGCCGCCGATGGCCGTGGTCAACACCACCGGGTAATGGGCATGTCCGCCGGACATGTAGGTGTTCTTGGCCAGGTGATTGTAGATCTGGTCCATGCAGACGCCGAAGAAGTCCACGAACATCAGCTCCACAATGGGCCGCATCCCCTCGGCGGCCGCGCCCGTGGCCGCGCCGATGAAGGCGGTCTCCGAGATGGGGGTGTCCATGACCCGTTCGCCGCCATATTTTTCATATAGCCCCTGGGTGGCGCCGAAGATGCCGCCGTAGATGCCCACATCTTCGCCCATGACGAAGACACGCTCATCGCGCTCCATTTCTTGATCGATGGCTTCGGCAATGGCCTTGGCCATGGTGAGTTCTCGTTCGGTTGCCATAGGTGTCTCTCCCGTGGAATGAGCTATTTGGATGCAAGGCCACCACGTTCACAGCGTTTCCAGATCCGCTGCAGGTCCTCTGGGCTCGGGACGCCCGCCGGAAGCCGTTACACGAATACATCCTCCAGCGCGCTTTCGGGCGCAGGGTAGGGGCTCTGGCGGGCATAGGCAAAGGCGGCATCCACGTCCGCCTTGGCAGCATCCCGGGCAGCATCCAGCTCTTGCTGGGTGGCCATGCCCTGTTCCAGCAGCTGGTTGCCAAAACGCAGGATGGGATCGTTGGCCTTGAGCTTGGCCACTTCATCCTTGGGCCGGTAGACCTCGGGATCGCCCTGGAAGTGGCCGTAGAGGCGGTCGGTCTTCACCTCGATGAGGCTGGGCCCCTCGCCCCGGCGGGCACGCTGCACCGCTTCCCCTACGACCTCGTAGACGGCCAGGACGTCATTTTCATCCACCCGAACGCCGGGGATGCCGTAGCCGGCTGCGCGCTGGCTGTTGTCCGGGATGGCGGTGGATTGATGCTTGGCCACCGAGATCGCCCAGGAGTTGTCCTCGATGATGAAGAGGACGGGCAGCTTCCAGAGGGCAGCCAGGTTCAGCGCCTCGTGGAAGGCGCCCTGGTTGGCCGCGCCTTCACCGGCGAAGGCCACAGCCACCCAATCCTTGCCCATCTTTTTGGCGGCCAGGGCTGCGCCACAGGCCGGGGGGAAGCTGGCCCCCACAATGCCGCTGCAGCTGAACTTGTGCTCCACATCGAAGAGGTGCATGTGCCCCCCTTTGCCCTTGCCCAGGCCGGTCACTTTGCCGAAAATTTCGGCGGCCAGCTTGTTCAGCTCGATCCCCTTGGCAATGGCAAAGTGGTGGGGGCGGTGGGTGCCGACCACCGTGTCCTCTTTGCGCAGGTGCATGCATGTGCCCACGGCCACCGGCTCCTGCCCGGCGGCCAGGTGCATCTCACCCGGCACCGGCCCAGAGCCGATGTCGAATGCGGGGGTCTTCCCCTCCATGTAGGCCGCGGCCATTTCATCCTCGAAGTGGCGAATGGTCCACATCTGGCGATACATGGCGAGCAGTTGATCTTTGGACAGATTCATAATGTCTCTCCCCATGGTGAAAACAGTTGGCCGAAAACAGGTAACGCTACGGAAGAAAGGTTCAGATGAAATCAGCCCTCGAGATGAAGGGAGGGAGCGACGGCAAGAGGATCAGGATGCGTGAACAGGCGTGCCCACAAAGAGGCCCTGCCGGGCCGCGTGGCGCAGGGTACGCGCCAAATGGACCACCACAGGGCCCTCTGCGCTGATAGACAGGGTCACTTCCTGCCCAGGCAGCAGGCTGTACTTCCGTTCCCCGTCCAGGGCAATTACGGCAGGGCCGCCATCGACGGGGATCCGCTCTCCCAACTGGAGCCGACGATGGCTCTTCACCGGCACGGGCTGGATGATGCCCGGAGCCACCGGCGCCAAGACCTCCACGCCTCCAGCCCCCAGTTCGATGTACAGACCTTCGTGGGGGCCCAAGGGTGTCTGCTCCAGAAAGCCGCCGATGGCCGAGAGCCCAATACTGGTAGGCTCGGCCCGGGCAAAGACGGCTGCTTTCACATCATCCATGTTCCAGACGGCGCGGGAAGCGATAAAGCGGGAGCGGTAGACCACCGCGTCCACCAGGGCGATTTCAGCCAGGTCCGGCCCACGCCACAGCTCAATCCGCTTGGTGGGTTCGGTCGCCACGTCCAGGGGCACCAGGCCCAGGGCCGTCAGACCGGCCGCCAGGCCGGCGAGGGTCCCCTCTACCATGATGGGGAAAGCGTTGTTGGTGCCGGTGGAAATGGGCATGAGGGGGACCCGGCCACTGGCCTTGGCCACGGCCCGATTGGTTCCATCGCCGCCCAGGGTGACCAGGGTGCGGACGCCGATCTCGACCATGCGTGCGGCGGCCTCGGTGGAGTCGATCTCCTCGAAACGGGGCTGCATCTCCACAAAGCGCACGTCCAGTCCCAGGCGTAAGTTGTCCAGCGCCTTGTGGCCGATATGGTAGGCGTCTGGCATGATCCAGACCTGTTCCACGCCCACGGCATCCAGCCCCAGCAGGACGCGACGCACGATGTTGACCTTCTCGTTGTTGTCAAAAACGGAGGCATGGGCCACCAGGCGGCGAATATCCCGACCGGCAGATGGGTTCGCGATGATACCGACAATGGACATGCTGCTTCCTTCCCCTGTGGGTTGGCAGAAGAAACTCGGCCGGTTATAGGCAAGTTAGAGGCGAACGCAGCCAGGCAAACTTCTGTTTTGGGGACCCGGGCTGGGAGTCACAAGGGTTCACTGCTGTGAACCCCAACATGGAACGTGCGCATCGGGAAAAAGGCGAGACATGACAGGCCAGGGAGGTATGGGCAGCGCACCTCAGGAGCCCAGATGGGGCCGGGCTCCTCCCTTTCCCACCTGATTCCATTCTAGCGACAGAAGCAGGGTCGTGTCAACTGTAGCGGCGGGGCAGCCGGGAGCCCACGCGCTCTTGACACCATAGTGTCAACTTTGTATTATCCCTATACGGAGGTGAAAGCCATGGAAAGACAGCGCATCCAAGTCTATGCTAATACCGAAATCAAGCGCCGTGTGGAACTGGCGGCGGCCAAACATAATATGTCGGTCACTGAATATTGCCTCGCCGCCATCCAACAACAACTCAATGATGATGAGCTGCTAGAAGAAGCCCATGTGACGATTGCCGTCAACCCCACCCTTCCAGCGCGTCTTGGCGTTAAAGATTCGCCTGTCTCATCGCAAGGGTATTTTCCCCCTGGCCTGGGAGCTGGCCAAACAGTTTAACCAGCCCCGCGCCTACGACACAGCGTACCTGGCCCTCGCCCAGTTGCACCAGTGCGACTTCTGGACCGCGGATGAAAAGCTCTACAACGCGGTGAAGGATGCCCTGCCCTGGGTGAAATGGGTCGGCAATTTCGCCCCCAACCCATGAACCCACACTGAGCAAACCCGATGAACCCGTGTTGAGCCGCGAGGCGGATGCGGCGCCAGCAGAGCTCAAGCCCATGATCGGCGGGCTGGAGCCCCACAGCAGGGGCATCCCAGATTTTAGGTCGATTTGAAAAGAGGGGCGACAGCTCTGTAGGCGCCCAGAAGGCTCCCGCCCCCCGTGGCGGCCCACCCCCTGGGAGCCTACCAGCCGTAGGTCCCGTTTCCATACGGGACTGCCTTTGTGCGGTATGGAAACCGCACCTACCTGCCTTGCCAGGCATCTGGAACGCCCCCCACAGCGCGCCAGGAGGATGACGTGGAGCACTTCCTGCCCGGGGCCGTCCGGAGAGAGTCAGGGCAGCAACGCCGTGGTAAAGACCTGATCCACGTCCACCGGCCCGGGCAGGGCGCCGTATTGCAGCAACATGTCCGCCAGGGCCTGCCACTGCTCCCGGGTCTGCCAGCCCAACCCCTGCTGGTCCGTCAGCTCGCTCTGGGCATCCCGCCACTCGGTCTCGAGCATATACGCCATGTGCCCCCGGTCCGTCTCTGGCCCCGCATACTTCAACACGGCATCCACCGCCTCTTCCGGATGCTGACCGGCATATTCCATGCCCCGGATGGCCGCACGCAGGAAACGGGCCATCCGGTCCGGGCCCTGGTCGATCACCTCAGGCGTGGTGACGTAGGTCAGGCCCAAGGTGGGCACGCCGTAATCCGCAGCCTCCCACAGGACCAGGTCGTAGCCCCACTGACGCAGCAGATACGGCTCGTTGGACTTGAAGACGGGGTAGACGTCCACCTGCCCTTCCGTGAGGACCCGGGGGTCGAAGCCCACGTTGACCAGTTCCACCTGATCCACGTCGGCCCCGGCCGCGTCCAGCAGGGCGAAGAGATCCGGCGGCGGTGTCCCCTTGTAGCCCACCACGTGCCCCTCCCAATCCTTAGGCGTCTCCAGCCCCCGGCCGGCCAGGGCCGCGAAGGCCTGCTGCCCCCGCTGGCCGATGAGGGCGATGGATACCAGGGGCAATCCCGGGTCGGCCCGGCGCTGCAGCAGCACGGCCGCATCCTGGGTGGTCACGTGGACCTTGCCGGCCGTGAGCAACTGGAGGTGCTCTCCCCGGCCGGCCGAATGCTCAATGGTGACCTCCAGCCCCTCCTGGGCAAAAAAGCCCTTCTCCTGGGCCACGTAGACGCCCACAAAGGGCAGGTTCGCCTGGGGCTTGTACCCGGCCATGAAGACCACCTCCCTGGACGACGGCGCCTGGACCGGCTGGGCAATGCCCACGCAGGCCGCCAGGAGCACGGTTGCCAGCAGGATGGCCAGGGACTGAAATCGGTGGGACATAAAACAGCCTCCTTGATCGATGAAAACTCACCAAAAGACCACCCGCCGCTCCAGCCAGCCCACCAGCCCATACAGGGCAACCCCCATGGCCGCCAGGCAGAAGACCGCGGCGAAGAGCATGGGCAGGTTCAGGTTGGTGTAGGCCAGCCACATGGAGCGCCCCAGCCCGGACGATGCGCCAGCCCACTCGGCCACCACGGCACCCACCAGCGATAGGGGAGCCGTGACCTTCAGCGCGGCGAAGAGATAGGGCAACGCCGCCGGCCAGCGGGCATAGCGAAAGGTTTCGGCCTGGCTGGCATGGAGGGAATGAAGCAGGGAAAGCAACGCCCGGTCGGCGCCGTGGAGGCCGGTGTGGACGTTGACCAGCACCGGAAAGAAGGTGATGAGCCCGGTGATGATGATCTTGGGCCAGGCGCCAAAGCCCAGCCAGATGGTCAGCAGTGGCGCAATGGCCACCAGGGGCGTGGCTTTGATGAGAATGGCCAGGGCCAACACGCCACGGGCCAGCCGCTGGCGGAAGGTGATGGCCGCGGCCGTCAGGGTGCCCACGCCCACGCCCAGGGCCAGCCCACCCAATGCCTCCCCCAGGGTCACCAGCGCGGCCGAGGCATAAAAACCGGGCATGCGCATCAGCGTCTGGGCCACCAGGGACGGGGCCGGCAAAATGTAGGGCGGCGTCTCCGTCAGGCGCACACCCACCTCCCACAGCAGCAGCGTCCCCCCCAGGATGGCCGCCACCGACATCAGGTCCCACGGCACCACGGTCCCAGGCTCCAGGCTCGCAGGCGGCCGGGGGGATAGGTGGCGAGCGCTCATGGCCTGCCCTCCCGCAACACAGACCGGATCTGGCGAATGGGCTCCATCATCTCCGGCGCGGTTTCATCTCGGGGTCGGGGCAGCGGGATGGCCAGGTCCGCACACAGGCGACCCGGCCGGTCGCTGAGCACCACCACCCGGTCGGCCAGGCGCACGGCCTCGGGGATGTGGTGGGTGACCCAGAGCACCGTCGGGCCAAACTGCTGCCAGAGCTGGAGCACCTCATCGGCCAGCACCTCCCGGGTGAGTTCATCCAGGGCGGCGAAGGGCTCGTCCATCAGCCAGAGGCGGGCACCGGTGGCCAGGGTGCGGGCCAGGGCCACCCGCTGCTGCTGACCGCCGCTCAGGGTGTTGGGATAGGCGCGGGCATAATCGGCCAGCCCCACCATGGCCAGCAGCTCTTCCGGCGCCATGGGCGGAGAGCCATGCCCCTGGTTGACCCGCAGGGGCAGCCGCACGTTGTCCAGGACAGTGGCCCAGGGCAACAGGGCCGGCTGCTGGGCCATCCAGCCGATGGCCTTGCGTCGGCGGGCTTCCTCCGGCGGCGCGCCGTCCAGCCGGATGGTGCCGGTGGTGGGTGGCATCTGGTCGGCCACCAGGCGCAGCAGGGTGGATTTGCCGCAGCCGCTGGGGCCCACCAGGGCCAGAAACTGGCCAGAGGGTACGGTGAGGGTGATGGGACCCACCGCCGCCAGCTCGCCCGCACGGCTGGAAAAGTGCTTGGATACGTGGTGGAGCTCGATGTACATGGCCGCCAGCGCCTCCGCTCAGGGTTGACGCCATGCGCTGAGGTGATGGGGGACGATGCGAAACGCACGCCAGCCCGCGGTGCTCTGGGGTGCTCCGCCGGCAGGCCCCAGGTAGCGGGCGCTGATGCGCTGGAAGAGCCCGGCATCCGCGTCGGAGAAGGCTTCCGCGGGCCCCCGGGCCAGCACCCGGCGCAGGGGTGGCCAGGGCTCGTCCACCGTCAACGCCACGTGGGCGTTGGCCGCCACGTACCGGGCCCAGCGAGAATCGGGCCAGGCTGCGATCCAGAAGGCACCCTCCCGCCACTCGTACCAGACGGGCACCACATGGGGCTGGCCGTCCGGCCGCACACAGGCCAGCCGCGCGGCCCAGGGGCCGGCCAGGAAATGGTCCCGCTCCTCCGCTTCCAGGGGAATGCTCTGGCCTGGGGAAGTGCTCCCCGACCCGCCGTAGGGGTGATAGGCCACAGCGCCAAGTCGGTGGGAGATGCGCGCGGCGGTGGCCCGAAGTTGAAAGAGGAGGGCATCCCGGCGTTCCTCGTGCCAGCGGAAAGCCGGGGTGACCAGCACCAGCGCCGCGTCCGCGTGGATGCCGTCCGCACAGATGGGCACCGCCAGCTCCACCACATCCGCGCGGCGATGTTGGGCGGCGGCTTCCCTGTGCACCTGGGTCAGCGAATCACCGGCAGAGCGGCCGGCCAGCAGGACCTGTCCCCCTGCACAGCGGCCAGCCGGCAGACGCAGCCCCACCGGGTAGACGGCGCGCACCGTGTGGTTCGCCGGGGCCTCGGCCACGACCACCGCCTCGTCCCCGTCCAACACCATCAGCACAACCGTTTCCGGGAAGGCGCGACCGGTCTCCGCCGTGAAGAGGGCGGCCAGGGTATGGGGGCCGGCCGGCGCGGCCAGGACTGCCAGCCGAGGTCCCGGCAGGTAGGGGCCTCGGGGAACCGGCTGCTCCACGTAGCCCCGCTGCCGCAGGGTGTTCAGCAGCCCGTACAGGGCGCTGCGGGGGATCCCCAGGCGCCTCTCCAGCTCGCCCGCGCTGAGGCCATCGGGCGCGGCGGCCAGATGTTCCAGTAGCTGTAAAGTTCGTTCGGCCGCAGGGACCGGCTGATAGGTGGCCATGGCAAAGGTTCCGTATAATGAATTTTTATCCAGTATACCGAACTTACAGCCGATGGCCAAAAGGCGTTCAGCGCCACAGCACCACGTCTTTGATCTGGATCTTGTCGTAGCCGAAGCCCGGCGCCTGGATCAGGGGAGGGGCGTGGGTGATGGTCACGCGGATTTCGTTGGGGCCTGGACGCAGCCAGTCGGCCGGGACGGACCAGGTGTGGGAGACCCAACTTTTGCTGAAATCCTCCAGGGGGATGGCTTCGGGCAAGGGGCGCCCGTTCACCCACACCCGGTTGGAGCCGAAGTTGCTCTGCATGATGCGCAGGGTAAGCTGCCAGCTCCCTTCGCCGGGATCGTGCAGGTAGACGATGCCCCGCCACACAGGGCTGGGATTGCGGGCCCGGTGTAGGGGCACCCAGGGGGCAGGCAGGGGGTTATCGCCCAGGTGAATGATGGCATCTTCGGCCAGCACCTGATAGCGCTCCGGGGACAGCGTGGGGCTGGCCCCGGCAGGGACAGGCTGGCCGACGCTCCGCCCCTGGGCGGCCATGTAGCCCTGCAGCGCCCGATAGGCCGGCCGCGGGGTGCCATCCTCCGCCAGGAGGCTGTAGCCACCCCAATCCGGACTACTTTCGCCGCCCAGGTTCCAGACGGTCACCAGGCCCACCCACGGCCACTCCCGGCGGATGCGTTCCAGCGCGCCCACGAGGTAGTCGGCCTGCTCCCTGGGCGTCACCTCCTGCCAGGCGGAATGTTCGTTGCCCCGTACGGTCCAGCCCATCTCGGTGATCCAGGCCGGCTTCTGGCCGTCCCCGAAGCGGAGCATGATCTCCCGCAGGTCCTGGATGCGGGCCAGGTTCAGCCCGTCGTGGGCGCCCCGGGGATCATCGGGTGGGTAGCCAAAGCCGTAGGCATGGACGCCCAGCACGTCGAAATAGTCCGCCGCGCCGTGGGCGTACATGGCCTCCAGAAAGAGGCGGTCGTCCAGCGCCGTCTCGTTGCGGGTGTTGGTGGGCGCCAGGCCGGCGCTGACCACCAGGGCGTCGGGGTCTGTCTCCTTGACGGCCCGATAGCCAACCTGGAGCAGCTCTACGTAGGCGGCCGGATCCGGGGGCAGGCCCGACCACTCGTCGGCCAGGTTGGGCTCGTTCCAGATGATGTACGCGGCGACCCGCCCTTTGTAGCGTCCAACGACCGTGCGCACCCACCGGTCGTACTGGACCAGGTCCACCGGTGGGCGGCCCGCTTCCAGTGGCCGGGCATTGGCCCAGGCCGGATGCTTGTCCAGGCGTATTACCAGGTTCAGGCCATAATACTCGGCGCCGGCCACCGCCTCGTCTGCCGGCTGCCAGATGAACTGCCCCCGGGTCGACTCAATCTCCCACCAGGCGAAGAGTTGCACCACCGTATCCACCCCGGTTGCCCGCACCAGGGGCAGGGTCCGCTCGTCGGCCACCAGGGTATGCAGGCCATAGCGGGGCAAGGACGGGGATGCCTGCTGGCTTTGGAAACCCAGCAGCATCACCCCGATGGCCAGGGAGAGGGGGAGGAACAGGATCCGCGTCATCCAGCGCATCATCTTTAGGCCCATCATCCTGCCCATGGAATCAACGGGGAAGGGTCGCCCGCCAGAAGCCCTGGTCGGTGGCGGCGTAGAGCCAGCGGCCATCGGCCGACACCAGCAGGCTGTCCACGCTGACCTGGCCCATGCCCCCGTGGGCCGGGTGCCAGGTCTCTCCGCCGTCTTCGCTGGCATAGACACCCCGGTATTTGGTCCCGGCATAGATCCGGCTGGCGTGGGCTGGATGAAAGGCCAGGGCCGTCACCGTGATGTCGGCCAGGCCATCCCCCCACGGCCGCCAGGTGATGCCGCCGTCGTCGCTGCGGTACAGGCCCTTGGTGGCGCCAGCATAGACCGTCTCCGGCGACCTGGCATCCACCGCCAGGTAGAAGACGCTCTGGCCGACCAGTTCCGGGCCAATGGGTTGCCATCTCTGCGCGCCGTCCACGCTTTTGAACAGCTCCACGATGCCGCCGGCGTAGATGACCGACGGGTTGTGGGGGCTGATAGCCAGGGACATGATCTCGGTGGTGGTCTGCATGCCTTCCCAGCGTGCGCTCCAGGTCACGCCGCCGTCGTCACTGGCGTAGACCCGCTCGTAGGCCAGGCGCACGTAGAGCCGGTTGGGCTCCCGGGGATGGACGACCACCTGGGGGAGGATGGCCTCCGGCCAGGCCAGCTGAGCCCAGGTAAGGCCGCCGTCCTGGCTGCGGTAAAGGCCATCCCCTTCGGTGGCAGCGTAGAGCACCTGGGGATCATGGGGCGCCACTGCCAGGTCCAACACAGTGCGTGGGGGCAGACCTGCGGCCTGGGGTTGCCAGCTTTGCCCCTGATCGCGGGAGCGGTAGACGCCGTCCTCGTTGCCCAGATAGAGGGTGCCGTCCGGCGTCTGGGCCAGCGCGGTCGCCCGGAAGCTGCCCAGGGTCCTGGTGATGGGCTGCCACGAACGGGCGCCGTCCAGGCTGCGGTAGAGGCCGTAGTGGGTGCCGGCGTAGAAGGCCTGTTCGCGGCCCGGCACCGGGGCCAGCAGGTTGAACATGCCATCCCGTCCCACGCCTTCGCCCCAGGCCTGCCAGCGCTCGCCGCCATCGATGCTGCGGTAGATCTGGCCGGTGCTCATGCCCAGGAGAATGGCCCGGGTGGCCGGGTCAGCGGCGAGGGCATCGACCCGGCCGTCGAGCTCGCCGGCGATGCGCACCCACGAGGCGGCACCGTCGGTGGAGCGAAAGAGCCCGGCGCGGGTACGCGCCAGGATAAAGCGGCCATCCCACGGAGCCACCCACAGGGCGGCCACAAAGGTCTCGCCGATTTCGGGCGCCCGCTGCCAGGATTGGCCCCGATCTCGGCTGACGAAGAGGCCATGGCCGTCGGTGCCGGCCAACAGGAGGTCAGGACCGTCCCGGAGCCCTTCGACCGTGGCCACAGCCAGCACCGCGCCCACATCCGGCAGGGGAGCCAGCGGACGCCAGCTTTCCCCGCCGTGGCCACTCCGCTGCCCTGGCTCCTTCATCCAGACGGACGGATGGGCGCCGGCCGCATAGAGGTTCCCGGTCCCATCGGCATGGAGGTCGAAAACGGCGGTCGCCAGGGGCCATTCGGCCACCCGAGACCACGCCAGGTCGGCGCCGTCGGGTGTCCCCCGGTAGAGGCCGTCGGCCGTGCCAACCCAAAGCACCGCCGGCTGCACCGGGTCAAAGAGGAGGGTGAAGGCCGGGTGGCCCAGCAGTCCCCGGGTCAGGGGACGCCAGGTCTCCCCGCCGTCCAGGCTGAGGTAAAGATTTTCTCGGGCGTAGGCGCCCACAAAGAGGCGCCGTTCATGGTGGGGATCCACGGCCAGGGCCGTGATGGGGACATGGGGCGTCAGCCCCTGGTTGCCGGCCTGCCAGGTGAGCCGTTGGGCCGCCGGCGACACCTGACTGCACCCGGCGAAGAGCAGACTTAGGAACAGGCAAATCGACAGGATGGGCAAACCCAGCTTCACCAGTGATCACTCCAGGGGTCCAACAGCGGGCTGCGGGCAGGTGGGTGATCGCTCCATCCGGGCAGGGGATAGCCGTTTCAGGGGATGCCCGTCTCCACCGGATAGCCGGCCGCCTGCCAGGCCGGAAAGCCGCCCTCCAGCGCCCGTGCATCGTAGCCGCTCGCCCGGAGCAGCGCCGCGGCCCGTTCACTGCGGGAACTGCCGCGATGGCGCATGTTTCAGTAGGGGACGACCGGCCGGTCGTGCGGGATCTGGCCAAGCTGCCGGGCGAGCTGATCGGCGGGGATGTGCCGGGCGCCAGGGATATGGCCCGCGGCGTACTCCGCGTCATCACGCACGTCGATCACCGTGGGGGGCTGTGCCGTGTCCAGCAGCCTGCGCAGCGCTTGGGGAGAAATGAACTCGTCACCCATGGACGTCTTCTCCTACACATTCTCCTACACACCGATGGCCAGCCGCGTGGATGGCCCCAGGCCGGGAGGGGAGACAGGGCACCCCGCGGGGTGCCCTGTGCATCTTTCCTGAAAAGGGGTTGGAACTGGCAGCGTGGCTCAGTCGGCCAGGCCCAGGTCGTCGCCCACCATGCGGGCCGAGGCGGGCATGGGCTGGTGGTACTCCACCGTGGTCACCAGACGGTCGATGAGCTCCCGGGTGTTGACCACGTTGAGCTTCTCGTAGAAGAAGCAGAACTGGTCTTCCAGGGCCTGGTACAGTTGAGCCTTGACATCCTCGGGCAGGGCCCACAGCTCCGGCTTGAAGGGACCGATGGCCTTCTTGCGGGTGCTGTAGTAGAACTGGGCGTCGGTTTGGCCGGGCTTGCGCTCGTCCGCGTGGTTGGCATCCAGGTAGCGGTAGATCTTTTCCTTGAGATCCGCCGGGAAGGCCGGGTGATCCATGAAGAGGTTCTGGAAACCCGTGGCCAGGTGGATCTCCAGGGTCTGCACCTCGGGGAATTTGTGGAACATCTCCTCGGGCAGGGTGCTGGCGCCGTGTTGCACCGCGCCGCCGGTGCCGTGCTGCCGGGCCCGCTCGCCCAGGATCCGCAGTGCCTCGAAGTCCACGGCCACCTCGGCGATGGAGCCGTCGGGCAGGACCACGCCGCCGTGGCTGGTGCCCGTCTGCACGGAGATCTTGCTCAGGCCCACCAGGTTGTCGCCCAGGTCGGCCAGGACCTGCTTATAGCCCTCGATGTAGGCGTCCAGCTCTTCGGGGGTAGAGTTCTTCTCGCCCACCTCGCCGATCTCACCGCCCAGGCTCACGGTGACCCCTTCGGGCTCCAGCTCCCGCACCCACCGGGTCAGCTCGGCCGAGCGGGTGTAGTTGTGGCGCTGCTGCTCGTCCAGGGATTCCGGCTCCAGGGTGACCAGGGTGCTGGTGTCGATGTCGATGTTCCAGAAGCCGGCGGGGATGGCCTTGGCGATGAGGTCCTTCACTTCCTGGATGGCGGCCTCGGGGTTCTTCTTGTAGGTGGAGGCTTTGACCTGGAAGTGATCGCCCTGGATGAAGATGGGGCCGCTGTAGCCTTCCTTGATGGCGGCGGCGATGAGGCAGGCGCTGTATTCGGCCGGCTCCTGGTCGGTGTAGCCCATCTCGCTGCGGGCAATCTCAAAGATGAAGGCGCCGGCCCGGGTCTTCTGGGCCGCCCGGATGGCGGCGCGGGCGGTATCGTAGGTGGTGAAGCGGATGTTCATGGCCGGGACCGTCCGGTCCTTCCACTCATCCCGGCTGCGGGCGATGTAGAACTCGTGGATGCTGGCCGGGCGCACGTTCAGGGCCTGGCCGGCCTCCCAGATCAGCCAGCGGGCAAAGGCCTTGACGGGCTCGGTGCCGAAGACGGCATCCCGCACCAGCACGTCGATGTGCTCGTTGCGCAGCCGGTCGGCGTCCACCACCTGGACCTGCTTGCCGTCAATCTGCAGGGAATTCTTCACTGCGTTGCGCAGTTCGTAGACGGATTCATGAATCATGGTCAGTATTCCTTCGGATAGGGTCTGGCGTCCACGCCGGCGCGCAGCCGGCATGGACGCCCCTCAGTCATTCCTGCTGGCGCCGATACACGGAGTACCGGCGAACGCAAAACCCCGATAAACTCAAGCCCTCACGAATCAGTAGAGGAACATGGGCTTGCCCAGGACGTGGCGGACCTTGGGCCGGTACTCGTTGACGTCGTACAGTTCGTCCACATCCACCCGCTTGATGCCGCTGGTGACGGTGCTCATGGGGATGTGGGTGTAGGTGCCGTCCCGCAGGGCCACCATGCGGCCACTGGCGCCGCTGGTGATCAGGTCCATGGCCAGGTTGGCGTAGTTCACCGCCACCATCAGGTCCAGCGCGTCGGGCGCGCCAGAGCGCATCAGGTAGGAGAGCTGCTGGTAGATGATGTCTTCGCCGGTGAGCTTCTTCAGGGCTTCGCCGGTGATGAGGCCGATGCCGCCCAGCTTGCGGTGGCCATAGGCGTCGGCCTCGCCATATTCCACCACCTTGCCGCCGATCATGTGGGCGCCCTCGCTGATGGTGACCATGGCGTAGTTGCTGGGGTTGGCCCGCTTGTCCTTCATCACCAGCTCGGCCAGCTTCTCCGGGTCGAAGGGCACCTCGGAGATGATGGCCCGGTCCACACCGGCCAGGTAGGAGCTGATCAGGCTGGTCTCACCGCTGTTGCGGCCGAAGAGCTCGATGACGGCGATGCGCTCGTGGGAGCCGGTGCTGGTGCGCAGCTGGTGGATGAACTGCACGCTGCGGGTCACGGCGGTGCTGAAGCCGATGCAGTAGTCGGTGCCGTAGACGTCGTTGTCCATGGTCTTGGGGATGGCGATCACCGGGAAGCCTTCGCTGTGCAGCCGCTCGCCGTAGCTGAGGGTGTCGTCGCCGCCGATGGGGATCAGGCGGTCGATGCCCAGGAACTCCAGGTTCTTCAAGACGTGGGGGGTGAAATCCCGGGGCCGGGGATCCTGGGCTTCGGCTTCAGGATGCTCGGGATCCTTCAGAAAATCGGGCACTTCCTTGGGGCGCACCTTGCCCGGGTTGGTGCGGCTGGTGTGGAGGAAGGTGCCGCCGGTCCGGTCGATGGTGCGAACGATCTGCTTGTCCAGCTTCAGGGTGTGCTTCTCCACGCTGGCAGGGTCGTCCCGGTTCAGCTCCAACAGGCCGGCCCAGCCCCGCCGAATGCCGATGACTTCGTGACCTTCATCCACGGCCCGATAGACGACGGCTTTGATACACGGGTTCAAACCCGGTACGTCACCGCCGCCGGTGAGAATACCAATACGCATTTTCGTTACTCCTTACGCTCATCGTTTCATTTTGGCCCCTGGCCTGTACCCCCAGTACCCAGCATCGGGACAGGCCAGCGGGCTTTGGCAAAAAATCGAAAGCGCGTCTCTGCAAAGAAGCGCCATTGCTTCCTGTAGAACCAGGGGGCGCCTGGCAAGCGCCCGCGGGGAAAACCCGGCGCCCACGCTCTCAACCGTCCACGGTCTCAACAGGGGGCACCCATCCGGCACCCGCACGACCGCAGAGGATCATAGACCTTGCGCGCTGCATTGGGTGCGCCAGACGCCGATCCGCCAATGGAAGATAGCTTCCATGGATCAGCCCATTATACCATTGAGACGGGCCCTTGCCCACAATGGGCAGACGCTGAAACGGCGAAATGCCGACGCATCGGCTACGCCGACCCCGTCCCTGGACCAGGCCCGGCCTACTCCTCATGGGACGCAGGGCGGGATTCGGGCTGGAAGTAGGGATCAGGCTTGGCCAGCATGCTGGCAATGGGCCGCAGGGACATCCACCACTGCTCCCGAGGCCGCTGGTACCGCTCGTCCATCAGCCGGGGGATCTGCTCCAGGGGGGTCACCTGCATGGCTCCGTGCTGCAAACCCAGGCAGACGGCCGGCGCCTCTGCGTGGTGGGTGGCGAAGCTTTCCTCCAGAAATTCCACGCCCCGGGCCGCCAGGCGCGCGGCCAGGGTGCGGTCGAAGGGGGTGGGGCTTCCGCCCTGCTGCAGATGGCCCAACACCGCGATGCGCACGTCGAAGAGGTCGCCGCCCTCCTCTTCAAAAAGGGCAGCCAGAAACGACGTGGTGTAGAGGGGGTTGGCGTTTTCGTTGCGGATCATGAGCCCCAGCCGCTTGCCGTGCTGAAAGCCCCGGATCAGCTGGGCAATGTCGGCTTCCAGGTCGGCCAGACGTATCCCTTCCTCGTGGAGGTAGACCCGCTCCGCGCCGGTGGCCAGGGCGCTCATCAGGGCCAGGTAGCCGCAGTAGCGTCCCATGACCTCCACCACGAAGCAGCGGTTGGACGCCACGGCCGACTGCTTGATCTTGTCCACCACCTCCACGATGCTGTTGAGGGCCGTGTCCGCGCCGATGGAGAGCTCGGAGCCGGGCAGGTTGTTGTTGATGGTAGCCGGGATGCAGACGATGGGGATGTTGAAGGCCGGGTAGTTCTCTCGCTCCTGGTAGAGGCGCAGGGCAGCCTGGTAGCCGGCCCACCCACCGATGATCATGAGGGCGTCGATCTGGTGCTCTTCCAGGTTGCGGGCGATGGCGTAGAGGTCACTGCCGCCGGGCACCTTCCGGCTGGTCCCCAACTCGGCCCCGCCCACGGGCGCCCAACCGTTGACGCTCATCCAGCCCATCTCCTCCAGGTGACCCTGGATCAGCCCCCGGAAACCCCGCTGAACCCCCACGGGCAGGTGTCCCCGGTCCACGCTGAGACGCACCGCCGCCCGCACGGCTGCGTTCATGCCCGGGGCAGGGCCGCCGGCATGGAGGATGGCGAAACGGATGCGGCGCTGACCCGGCGTTGGCGGATGGGGCATGGCCCGCACCAGGGTACGCATGATGCGGAAGGACTCCTGGAAGGTCCTCCCCCGCATGGCCATGGCGGTCTCGAAGTCCTGGGCGGCCATGGCTGCGTTGATGGCGTGGGTCTTGGCCACGCACTCCATCAGGGGCTGGCGCACGATCTTGTTCTCGTGGATGCCGATCAGGTAGGCCTCGCTCTCCGCGGTGGCCTCCAGGACCGTCTCCACCGCGGCCACGCCGGTGAGGGTGCTGAGGATGCGGTCGAAGGCGCTGGGCGGCCCGCCCCGCTGGACGTGCCCCAACACCGTCACCCGCACCTCTTCGCCCAGGCGCTCCTCCAACACCCGCCGCACATACTCGGAGGTGATGGGATTGCCGTGGCGGTCCTGGGCGCCTTCGGCCACGATGACGATGTTATCCCGCCGGCCCATGCGCATCCCCTCCCGCAGGACCTGGCACATCCGCTCTTCCCAGTTGTCCATGTCCGGCGGGTTTTCAGGAATGAGAACCCACTCGGCGCCGGTGGCGATGCCGCTCATCAGGGCCAGGTAGCCGCAGCGGCGGCCCATGACCTCCACCACGAAGGTGCGCTGGTGGCTGGCCGCGGTGCTGGCGATGGCGTCCACCGCGGCGGTGATGCGATGCAGGGCGCTGTCCGCGCCGATGGTCATGTCGGTGCCGTGCATGTCGTTGTCGATGGAGCCCACCAGGCCGGCGATGGCCAGGAAGGGGTGCCGGGCGGCGATCTCCTGGGGGATCTCCCCCGAGGCCACCAGGGCCTGCAGGTGGTCGGCCCACTCCTGGCGCAGGAGGTTGGCGCCGGTGAGGCTGCCATCGCCGCCGATGACCACCAGGCGGTCGATGCCATGGCGCAGCAGGTTGCGCACCGCGCGGCGCCGGCCCTCCAGGGTGCGGAACTCTTCGCTGCGGGCCGTGCCGATGATGGTGCCGCCCCGGTGGAGGATGCCCCCCACGTCGTTCCACCCCATCTTGCGGATGTGGCTTTCCCCTTCGATGAGGCCGTGATAGCCGTCGTAGATGGCATAGACATCCGCGCCCCGGTCCAGCCCGGCCCGGACCACCGCCCGGACCGCCGCGTTCATGCCGGGGGCATCACCGCCACTGGTCAAGACACCCAACCGTGTGTCCATCTTGCCCTATCCTTATTTCCAGTTTGCATGGCAACGATGTACGCGCCGTCCATGGGCGCATTGTAAAAAACATCACGAATTATACCACACCAGCCCATAGTCGGCCCCACGGGGACAGTACCAATGATAAATTAACGTTTGGTTAATAAAATTCTGACGAAACTCGTTGTAAGATTTAGGCGTGACGTCACTGTGCACCCCTCGCCCCCAGCCCTTCCCCATGCGGAAAGGTGGGGGTATTTGAAGAGTCTCATTTGACTGGAACGCAGGCGGAGGCTATCGCCCCGGGAACATATTTACATAATTCCGAGATCGTTGACAGGTCAGGGACCTTCATCTATACTCACCGCCAGTCGATCGGAAGTTCAGTCGTTCACGATTGACTCCCCTGCCAAAAGGGCATTTTTGAACGCAAAGACGCAAAGAAACGCAGGGGAGAGTCACCCGAATCAGCGTTCATCTGCATGGGTCAGCGTCCTCATTTGACCTTTGTGCAGTAGAGCCACGATTTCGACGGCAGGACGGCGCCGCATCGGGAGATGTCCCCTCTGTCAGGGGACAACAGGCAGCATCGTGAGGTACTGAAACAGAGTTCAAGCTGGAGAGAAGGAAACATGGCAAGACGGCGAAGCGCTGTGCGCATTGGGGTCACCGGCCTGGGCGAACGGGAAGAACTGGCGCCGGGTATCTTCATCAACACCCACTATCGGGGATGCACGCCGGGGTTCATCTACACCGAGGAAGGGATCATCCTGGTGGATACGCCCCTGATCCCCAAACAGGCCATCGACTGGCGTCAACAGATCGAAGAGGAATATCCCGGACATCCCTTCCTCTACCTGATCAACACCGATCATCACCGGGGCCACGCGCTGGGCAACCAGTACTTCATGCCCTGCAAGGTGATTGCCCACGAGCGGGCCCACAAGGAGATGTCCGGCTACACCGAAAATTTCAAAGAGCGGGTACGGAACAGTTTCAAGCGCGAGCCGGAAATCCAGGCCCAGCTCAACAACATCATCATCATCCCGCCCCATGTGACCTTCACCAACCGGGCCAAGCTCCTCTTCGGCGGCCGGGAGATCGAGCTGATCTTCGTGGGCGGGCACACGCCGGCCACCAGCATCGTCTGGCTGCCGGAGGAGAAGATTTGCTTTGTGGGCGACATCGTCTGGGTGGATCAACATCCCTACATGGCCCAGGGCAACACCCTGGAGTGGCTGAGCGCGCTGGAGCTCATCCGCCAGCTGGGAGCCGAGATCCTGGTGCCCGGTCATGGCCCCGTCTGCACGCCCGACGCCACCTACAAGGTGGCCGAATATATCGAGTTCATGCGGGCCCGGGTACGAGATTACTACCTGGCCGGCAAGACGAAAAACGAAACCAAGAGCGGCCTGGTGGGGGAGATGTTGGAGTGGTTCCCGGTGCCGCCAGAACGGAAGGCCAAGATCGAAAGCCAGATCAAGTCCGGCCTGAACCGGGTCTATCGAGAAATTCAACGGGAAATGGAAGAGCAGGGCGACGGGGTCCACCAGGATGGGGACGAGGATGAAGACGACGACTAGTGCAGCCTGGCGTAAATACCACGGCAGAAATTCGGCGGCACTCCCTCGGGTGGAAACCATCGGCGAATTTCTGCCGGGATTTACGGGCAACAGGCGACGGGCGGCGGCTCTCCCCCGACCCCAGATGCCCGGGATGCCCAGTCCAGCCTCCCTTGCAATCAGCATGGCCTGATCTGGAAGCTATCTGAAGCCTATGGCATACGCAGTCGAAACACGCACCCACAACCCCGCCACCATGCTGCGGGAAGAACTGGATAAGGCCGAGCGCCTGGCCGTTATTCTGGACGGACAGAACATCGTCGAGTTCCTGGAAACCCTGGACCGCATCGACCAGATGTTCGCCGAGCTGAGCCAGACCATGGACCTGCGGCCCGAGTCCGCGCGCTGGCAGAGCCTGCTCAACCGCCTGACCTCCAAACCGGGGACGGTGGTCTCGGCCGCGCGCAAGGCCGGGGGGCTGGCCAGGCTGCGAGCCCAGCATCCACCCGCCACCGGCCTCTGGTGGCACCTGGATGCGGAGCTGGCCAGGCGCCGGCGCACCGCCCTGAAGCGCATCGCCCTCACCCTGGCGGCCATCGTGGTCATCGCCGGCGGCGTCATCTGGGGCCTGAATACCTTCTTCCCACCTGACCCCAACACGGTACTCCTGGTGGATACCACCAGCCAGGTCCAACAACTGGTCATGAATCAACAGTGGGAAGAGGCCCTGCAGGTGGTGAAAGAAGCCCAGCAGACCCTGCCGGATGAGCCGGAGCTGTTGATCTGGGAAAGCGTGCTGGCCCATCACCTGGGCCGTGAAGAGCAGGCCCAGCAGGCCCTGGCCCGGGCCCAGGAGCGGCTGGCCGACCAGCCCGTCCAGTTCTGGCTGGCCGTGGGCAACACCCGGCTCCAGGCCGGCGATCTGGAAGGCGCGGCCCAGGCCGCCCAGCAGATCATAGCCATGGACCCCAACGAGCCCCAGGGCTATTTCCTCATGGGCTCGGTGGCAGAGGCCCAAGGCGATGTCCCCACCGCCATCCAGATGTTCGACCGGACCTCCACCCTGGCCGCGGAGCAGGGCAACCCTCAGTTGGAGGTCATCGCCAAGGTGCGCATGGGGAATCTGCTGCAGCGGGCCGTGGCCTTGCCGACGCCGGCGGGCGAACTCACCAATACCCAGACCATCACGCCCTGATGGACCGCGTACCCGGCCGCCCTCGCCCCAGGGCCGGACGGCTCCTGGGGGCCCTGGCGCTCTACAGCGCCCTCAGCCTGGCGCTGACCTGGCCCCTGGCAGCCCACTTCACCACCCACGTCCCCGGCGACGGCATCGACGACCCGGCCCTGGCCTGGAATCTGTGGTGGATCAAAGTCCGGCTGGTGGACCAGCTCCAGCCGGACATTTTTCACGTGGTGTGGATGTTTCACCCCGTCGGCATCAACCTGGCCTTCTACACCCTCACCCCCCTCAACGGCCTGCTCAGCGTCCCCCTGCAGACCGCCACCAGCCTGGTGGTGACCAACAACCTGCTCCTGCTGAGCTCCTTCGTCCTGGCCGGCCTGGGCGCCTTCCTGCTGAGCCTGGAAGTACTGGGGCCGCTGGTGCTCCCGGGCCAGGCCGACCGGCACGGCTTCTCCCGCCAGGCAGCCACGGCCGGCGCCCTGGTGGCCGGGCTGCTCTACGCCTTCGCCTCCACCAAGCTCTTCTACGCCAGCCTGGGCCAGTTCAATATCGCCAGCAGCCAGTGGGTACCCTTCTGTGTCCTCTACGTCTGGCGTCTGGGGCGGAAACTGGGACAGGGAGCGCCGGCCCGAGAAATCGGGCGCAGCGGGGCCATGGCTGGCCTCTTCCTGGTTCTACAGGCCTGGGCGGAGCTCACCTACGCCTCCTTCCTGCTGATTTTCCTGGCCCTCCACCTGGCCTGGGTCCTGGGGATGGGCTGGCGCGCCCGGCGGCGAACGGAGGATGGCGGCCCGCCTGTGCAAGTGACGCTGACCCGGCTCCTGGCCGGGTACGCCGCCGTGGCCGGGATGTTCCTGGCTGGCATCGCCCCCTTCCTGGCGGCCATGGTGCCGGACCTGCTGCGGGAAGGGGACTTTTTCGCCTCCGGCGGCGGCTTCGCCGACATCTTCAGCGCCGATCTGATGGGCTACCTGGTGCCCACCCGCCTCCACCCCTTGTTCGGCGCCTGGACGGCCCAGCTGCCCTTTCCCAACGACAAGGCCCAGCACCTCTACCTGGGCTACAGCGTCCTTCTGCTGGCCGGGGCCGGCCTGCTCTGGCTGTGGCGGAAGACGAGCGGGGCGGGACGGGCCGCGGCCCTTTTTTGGGGCGGCAGCGGTTTCGTCTTCTGGCTGCTGACCCTGGGACCCCACCTCCGCTGGGCCGGCCAGGACCTGCCCGTGCCCGGCCCCTTTGCCCTGGTCAGCCGGCTGCCCTTCTTCAGCGGCAACCGCTACCCCAGCCGCTACGGGGTGATGCTGCTCCTCTGCGCGGCCGTTTTGGTGGCCTGCGGCATCTGGTGGCTCGTACAGGGGGGGCTGCAGCGGCCAGGGCGGGCCAACCCGGCCGCCCCAAGGCGGCTGTGGGCGGTGGCCGCAGGCGTGGGCCTGCTCATCCTCCTGGAGCACCTCTCCCTGCCCCTGCCCCTGAGCGACTTCCGCACGCCGTCCATCTACCGGCAGCTGGCCGCCATCCCCGGCGATTTCGCCGTGCTGGAGCTGCCCACCGGCTGGCGCAACGGCGCACGGGTCATGGGCTATGGCGACGACGTGCTCCTGATGATGCAGCAGTGGTATCAGACCACCCACGGCAAGCGCAGGCTGGGCGGCAACACCAGCCGCAACCCACCCCACAAGTTCCAATATTTCACCGACGCCCCGCTGCTGGGCGACCTCATCGGGCTGATGAATGCCCACCGGGAACACCTGGCCCCGGTGGTGGAGTCGCAACTGGAGGCAATGATCCAGCGGAATCGCCCCCGGGCCGGCCAGATCCTGCGGGACCTGGGCATCCGCTACGTCCTGGTGCACATGGAACGGGCCACGCCCGCGCTGCTCCGCTTCGTGGATCAGGCCCTGCCCCTCACCCTGGTGGACCAGTGGCAGGGGCTGGACTGGTCCGGGAAGCCGGCCGCCATTCGTCTATACGAAGTCCAAATGCCTCCGACCGAAGAGTGGGCCGTCGACCTGGCGGACCCGGCCGGCTCCATCGCCCTGGCCGAGGGCTGGTCCAGCTTCGTGGACCCGGGCGCCCAGGGCCCGGCCCGGCGCTATGCCACCCGCAGCCAGCCGGCGCTGCTCTTCAACCTGCCGGACGAGGGCGGCGAGTTGACCCTGGAGCTCTTCGGCCCGGCCACGGAAGCCACCGTTCTCCTCAACGGCCAGCCGCTAGGCCCGGCCGTCCTGCTGGATCCCCAGGCATCCACCCGTGTCACCCTCCCCATCCCCGCCGGCCTGGCCCGGGAACCGATGGATCGGCTGACCGTGGCCTTCCACGGCCCCCTGACGCCGGTGACCGCGCTGGCAGCCGCTCCGCCCGATGGGTCAGGCTGGTCCATCGGCGGGACGGGCGTGTCCCTGGCGCCGGGCGCCACGGTGGCCGTGCGCAGCGCTGGGGAGGAGGTGGGCAACTTCGCCCACATCTGGGTGAATGGGCGGGACGTGGCCCAGGAGGGCCGGGGCTATCACCTGGCCGCCCTGGGGGTCGACGGACAGGTGTTGGGCACGGCTCGCTTCGACACCAGTTGCGTGGCGGAGCTGCAGCCGGGCTGCCCGCCGGAGCAGTCGGCGGCCATGGCCCGCTGGCTGCGAAGCTGGCCGGCCGGCACGGTCATCGCCGGCGCGGTCCAGGATGAGGCCAGCCTGCGGCTGGATGCCGATGCCGTGGCGGCCCTGGCAGAGGTGGGGGTGGCCACCGACCTGCGGGGGAAACTGCGCTGGAGCCACGCCTTCATCGGCGTGGTGGGCGCGACACCGGGCACCGCGCTGGAGACCAGCAGCCTGCTGCGGCCTGCCGGCGTCTACGTGGGCGCGGCGGTGGACGGCGCCGCGGTGAGCGGCGGCGTGGGGCGGGTGTGGTTCACCCCGCCGCCCCGTTGAGACGATAATGATGAAATGATGATGTAGAGCCGCGCGGCCATGCGGCTCTACATCAGACCGATCGCTTCAATTTTTCCATAAACTGCTTGCGGAATTTGGCCACCTTGGGGGCGATGACCACCTGGCAGTAGGGCTGGGTGGGGTTGTTGCGGAAGTAGTTCTGGTGGTATGCCTCGGCCCGGTAGAAGGTCGTGTAGGGCGCCAGCTCGGTGACGATGGGATCGGGCCAGATGCCCGCTGCCTCTATCTCCGCCATCACCTCCTGGGCGATGCGTTTCTGTTCCTCGTCGTGGTAGAAGATCACCGAGCGATACTGGGGCCCCACGTCCGCACCCTGGCGGTTGAGGGTGGTGGGATCGTGGATGGTGAAGAAGACCTGAAGGAGCTCGCGGAAGGAGATCACCGACGGATCCAAGGTGATCTGCACCACCTCGGCGTGGCCGGTGGTGCCGGTGCAGACCTGGCGATAGGTGGGATTGGGCACGGAACCGCCGGCATAGCCCGATTCCACCTTCTCCACGCCTGTGAGCTCCTGGTAGACCGCTTCCAGGCACCAGAAGCAGCCCCCGCCCAGGGTGGCTACTGAATGGGCGGGGGAACCTGTGTCGTTGGCGGATGTTGCAGCCATGGGTGGAACGTCCTTTCCGCGCTCGAAGCGCGTTGGCTATTCGGCCAGCTTCTCCTGCAGGAGCTGCTGCACCAGCTGGGGGTTGGCCTTGCCCTGGGTCTGGCGCATGACCTGCCCCACGAAAAAGCCCATGAGCCCGGTCTTGCCGCCCCGATATTGGGCCACTTTGTCCGGGTTGGCCTGGATGACCTGCTGTACCAGGGGCGCCAGGGCCTCGGCGTCGGTAATCTGCTGGAGCCCCCGACGCTGCACAATGGCCTGGGGATCCTCGCCTGTGGTTAACATCTCGGCGAAGACTTCCTTGGCCGCGGTGGTGGAGATGACCTCCCGATCGATCAGCGCGACCAGCTGGCCCATCTGTTCAGGCCGGACGGGCAACTGGTCCAGGCTGCGGCCCTTGAGCTCCCGCAACAGCTCGTTGATGATCCAGTTGGCGATGGCCTTGGGGTTGTGGTGGACGGCCAGGGCCGCCTCGAAGTACTCCGCCAGGGCCAGGTCGCCGGTGAGGATGTCCGCATCCTCGAAGGTCAGGCCCAGCTCCTGGGTGTAGCGGTTGAGCCGGGCCGCCAGCTCGGGGTTGGCCGCGCGGGCCTGATCCCGGGCTTCGGAGCGGGCGCCCACATCGCCCTCGGCGGACGAGTCGGCCGGCTGGGCCGGCGCCTCGGGTTTGGGGCGGGCCGGCTGCTGGGCTTCCCCGCCTGTCTGGGCTACCCGGGCCCAGGTGTCCCGCAGCTCCACAATGCGGTTGAAGACCAGCGCGCCCGGCCGGGAATCCACGCTGTCGGCGATGAAGTAGCCCTGACGCTCGAACTGGTAGCGGGTATCCGGCGGATCGTTAGCCACGCTGGGTTCGATGCGGCAGCCGTGCAGCACCCGCAAGGAGTTGGGGTTCAGATAATCCTTAAAAGTCTTCCCCTCCTCCGCGTCATCCGGATTGGGCACGGTGAAGAGCCGGTCGTAGAGGCGCACCTCGGCGGGCAGGGCATGGCGCGCGGAGACCCAGTGGATGGTCCCCCGGACCCGGCGGCCGTCGGGCGTGGAGCCGCCCCGGGTGTCGGGGTCGTAGGTGCAGTGGAGCTCCACCACCTGGCCGGTTTCGGGATCCTTCACCACGTCCACGCACTTGATGATGTAGGCGTAGCGCAGGCGCACTTCCCGCCCCGGCGCCAGCCGGTAGAAGCCCTTGGGCGGATCCTCCATGAAGTCATCCTGCTCGATGTAGAGTTCCCGGCAGAAGGGGACGGGGCGGGAGCCCTCTTTGGGCACGTCGTGGGGCCAGTAGGAGGCCTCCAGCTCCTCCACCTGATCCTCCGGATAGTTGAGGATCACCACCTTGAGGGGGCGGAGGACGCACATGACCCGGGGCGCGCGGTAGTTGAGGTCGTCCCGAATGCAATGTTCCAGCAGGCTGATGTCCACCCGGCTGTTGGTGCGGGCCACGCCGATGCGGTCGCAGAAAGTGCGGATGGCCTCGGGCGTGACGCCCCGGCGGCGCATGCCGGCCAGGGTGGGCATGCGGGGGTCATCCCAGCCGGCCACGTGCCCCTCCTCCACCAGTTGGAGCAGCTTGCGCTTGCTCATTACCGTGTAGTCCAGGTTGAGGCGGGCGAACTCGTACTGGCGGGGGCGGGGGGAGATGCCCAGGTTGTCCAGGAACCAGTCGTAGAGCTCCCGGTTGTTTTCAAATTCCAGGGTGCAGATGGAATGGGTGACCCCTTCGATGGCGTCCGACTGGCCGTGGGCCCAGTCGTAGAGGGGGTAGATGCACCATTCGTTGCCCCGGCGATAGTGGCGCGCGTGGCGGATGCGGTACATGATGGGGTCCCGCATCTTCATGTTGGGGTGGGCCATATCGATCTTGGCCCGCAGCACCCTGGCGCCGTCGGGGAACTCGCCGGCCCGCATGCGGGCGAAGAGGTCCAGGTTCTCTTCCACGGAGCGGTCGCGGTAGGGGCTGGGGCGGCCCGGTTCGTTGACCGTGCCCCGGTACTCCCGGATCTCCTCCTCGCTGAGGTCGTCCACGTAGGCTTTGCCGGCCCGGATGAGCTGTACTGCGAAGTCGTAGAGCTGCTCGAAATAGTCGGAGGCGAAGAAAAGCTTATCTCCCCAGTCAAAGCCCAGCCAGCGAACATCCCGCTGGATGGCCTCCACATACTTCATGTCTTCGGTTTCGGGGTTGGTATCGTCGAAGCGCAGGTGGCAGACGCCGCCGTACTCCTGGGCGATGCCGAAGTTGAGGCAGATGGACTTGGCATGGCCGATGTGGAGGTAACCGTTGGGCTCCGGGGGAAAGCGGGTGACCACCCGGCCGCCGTAGGTTCCCCGGCGCAAGTCTTCTTCCACGATGGCCCGGATAAAATCCAACGGTTCCGCCCGGCTCTGGGTCTGCTCATCAAGCATGGTTTTGTGCCTTTTTTGCTGATTCGATCAATGACTCTATTGCAAGAACACCGCAGAGCACGCTGAGTTTTCTTGAAGTTTTCTCTGAGCGCTCTGCATCTCAGAAGCCCCATGTCACGCAGGGATGCGTGACCTACGGTGCAGGCCGCAGGTCCGGTCTCCTGGCCGGACAATGGAGCGACAGCGCTTCATGCACCCATGTCACGCAGGGATGCGCGACCTGCGTCGCAGGCCGCAGGT